>JANQHY010000200.1 GCA_028282395.1 Gammaproteobacteria bacterium | reverse complement strand
CTCCCCGGAAGGTTGCGCCTCGATCTTATGGAAATCAGCGGAGAAAGCCAGCGATGCGGCCGACGCACTAGGTGTGACTGCTGATCGCATTAAAAAATTTGGCTTGATTGATAATATCATTGAAGAGCCTTTAGGTGGCGCCCACCGTGATATTGATAAAACAATGCAACAGGTAAAAGCGATGATTGCCTCAGCACTCAATGAGCTGACGCCTCTGACTACTGAAGAGCTGCTAAGCAAACGTCAGCAGCGACTTCTCAACCGCCATGACAGTTGATGCAACCACAATAATTCAACAAGCTGTCAACGACTTCACCGCATCATTGCGCAATGATACGCATTTATGGTTAGCATACAGCGGCGGCGTTGATTCCCATGTTCTGCTCCACAGTCTACATCAAGCAATCACGCACCACCCAACATTAACGCTTCATGCTATTCATATTAACCATCAACTACAACCGCAAGCCAAGCAGTGGCAACAGCACTGTGCTGAAATATGCCAAATACTGGCCATTGACTACCATAGTGAATCGATTGAGGTAACCCCCATGGCCCGCCAGAGCCTTGAAGCCATTGCACGCAATAAACGCTACCAAGCATTAACAAAACGACTCAATCATGATGATTACCTTATCACTGCCCACCATCAAAATGATCAAGCAGAAACACTACTGTTACAATTACTACGTGGTGCTGGGCCACAGGGACTGGCGGCGATGCCAAGGGTGACCAATCTGGCAGCGGGGGGCTATCTGGCACGACCATTATTGCACATCAGCCGCAAAACCATTGTCGATTACGCACAAACCCATCAACTGCGTTGGGTTGAGGATGGCAGCAATCAATCACTACAGTTTGAACGCAATTTTCTCCGCCATAAGCTTCTGCCACAAATTTTGCAACGCTATCCCTCGGCTTATCGCACGATTACACGCAGTGCTAAACTCTGCGGCGAAACCAGTGAATTAACCACAGCATTAGCGGCCATAGATTTAAATGCCACGCAAATAACCGCATCGCCAAATGAGCTATCAGTAGAAAAAATAAAAGAACTATCTCCAGCACGGCAACGCAACTTGGTGCGCTACTGGCTAGCACAACAGAAAGTTCCCCTGCCCAGTGCAATTAAACTTCATCATATTATTGAAGATGTGATTCATTCACGCTATGACGCTATGCCTTGTGTAATAGTTTCAGGCACGCAGATCAGACGCAACAAAGATCGACTTTTCCTCAATAAAGAGCGCGGCACAGCATAGCGCATACTTTACCTAAAAAATATTTTCTCGAAGAACTCATTGACAAAGCGACTAGAGAATGATTCAATAGCGCCAGTAGTACTGATGAGTTGTCCTTTTGCAGCCATGCAAAAAAAAAACAATGAAACCTTGATGGTCTACTACTTTTGTCACTGCCACCCAGTCGTGTCGTGAACCTCACCTCGGTGAGAATGGGCAAAAAGGATTAATCAGGTGTGTGAAACATCACTATAATTAGTCTTGCTACGATATTTTAGCAGATATATAAGTCCCTGATTGATAATCTTTACATATTGAATACCATTTGCCAGGTGTGGCGACAGACATTCAATGTGGTGAGCACAAATCTGTTTTATTTGTAGATACCTTCGTGTATCTATCGATAGTGTTTGTCTTAATGGTTGAGCGATGGGTTGCCCATCTGTCTCGGTCGAAGAAATGCTATTTAACAGTTTAGTCAGAAGTAATGTGTAGTGTTGCCTGCTTTGTGGGCAATATCAATCTCTTTTCAAGCAAAAAAACTATTTGCCAAAAGGTGAGTTAGTTTCAATATAGGATTAATGGCATTGAAGCAGTCTTTGAATCGTCTAGTACTATGTTTTCTTACTTGATAGCGTGGGAGTTTTTCACACGTATTGTTTATTTTTTTGTTAAACCCGTTAGGGGAGTTGCCCCTGCGGGCAACTCCTTTGACATTTTTTAAAGGAGTAATCATTATGATTAACCAAAACCTATCGATGGTTTCTTTAGAAAGCATGTATCATGACAATTTGTCGTCTGCCTCAACCCACACACTGTCAGTCAGTGTGTTCGGGATTGTTGACAGTTGGCCGCGCTTTGCGGGCCACTTGTCACAATATGAGCCCAGTCTGGCATATTGTTTGAAAAATGATATTGCCTATGAAGAAACCTTCACTGGCTGGCTTTTTTCTGAACTCTATCTTGAGATACTCGCTCTTCTTAACAGAAATAGCGTGTACTTCAGTAGAGTGCAGAAGAAGAAAGTCAGCGGGCTTTTTTGGCCATCGCTCGTCCCTGCCTTTGTGCGTCAATGGATCATTGACCACTCAGGTGAAGAGTGCTTTGCCTAAAAGCTTATACACTTGACCCATCAGGGGAGTCATCCCCTGTGGGTGACTCCTTTGATATTGTTTAATGTTAAAGGAGAATTACCATGACTACTAAAAATACTCGTAAAGCGCAAAAGGTAATCTACAAAAAACATTACCACGTTTTGTCAGATGACATAGATATATTTTCTCGTTCATACTTCAGTGCAATAATTTATTTAATTAAGTTATTCATTAAAAATCGTCAATCAGTCAAACTCTATGTTGAAATCTATAAAACCGAGGAAGATTACCATACCAGCCATTACACTGAAGAGTGTATAATCAGCATTAATAAGCATTAATCGGCTTTCCTACTAAGTCGATCAATCAGTAAAAAGTTAGCTTCATAGTATAACCCATTAGGGGAGCCTTCCCCTGTGGATGACTCCTTTAATGTTTTTTCAAGTAACTTTAAGGGAGGTAATTATGTAACCTATCAGCAGTTTTGTTAAAAAGCCGTATGCATAAGCCTACGGCTTTTTTTGCACTGAATTAATGGAAATAACAATGTCTGGATAAACTGACAGGTATTTTTTGTGGACTCTTCTATTTTTTCGCGTATTATTCTATTCAGTTAACGGGAAAAACTGACATAAGGAGATTAAGAAAATGCTCTATCATAAAGTAAAAGCATCTTATCATATTAGTAGATTCCGCGCACTTTTAATGAAAATAGTTTTTGTTGCCATGCTAGTTACCAACATGGCATTAGCCAATACTATCTCATATAATAACAAAACAAATGACTATATTATTGACACAGATATGGGTCCAGATGATTGGATTGCAATTAGCTATCTGCTTTCACGAAAAAATATTACCATTAAAGCGATTACACTCACTGGAACGGGTGCTGCCGACTGCACCCATGGCGTTAAAAATGTACAAGGCTTAACGAGGCTAGGATGGCCATGGAATATCCCTATTGCCTGTGGATCAAATTTCCCACTGATGCCAACAGTCTACCATTTTCCCATCAGTCTACGTTACTCAGTCAACCAGATGTTTGGGATAACGTTACCAGAAAATCCTTATCCTCCAACACTACTCAAGCCCAGCCAAACCATGGCAGCTGATTTATTAATTCAAACACTAAAAAAATCACCAGGACAGGTCACTATTGTCGAACTAGCGCCTTTAACTAATTTAGCAATTGCCATTTTGAAAGATAGGTCTATTCTCAAAAAGATAAAAATGGTTTATATGATGGGTGGTGCAATTTATGTGCCAGGAAATACCACAGCAGCTGATTCTAAGCATTATGCCGAAGCAAATATCGCAAGTGATCCTTACGCTGCTCAAGTCGTTTTTCAATCTCATGTGCCGATCACTTTAGTACCACTTGATGCAACACGTTATGTCCCCATGACATCTCCTTCACTCTATAAAAAACTAGCAGGCATTAAAACATTACGCGGCCAATTTATTTATCGGGTACTAACTAAAATAGTATCTCGAAGCGACCACAATAATTGGTACTTTTGGGATCCATTAGCTGCTGTAATCGCAACCGATAATAGTGTTGCGAGCTTCAACTATCTTAAATTGTATATTGTCACAACTCCCGATATTCATCAGGGCATGACGAAAATAGGGACAGCAGGAAGTAACGTACGTGTTGCACTTAAAGCAGACAGAAAGCATTTTGAAGATATTTTATTTAATACAATTAATAATTATCGTTAAATGACACTGTTAAAATTTGCAATAGATGCACTCTCCGTTTATCTACTTATTAACCGATACATTCTCTTTTTCACTGCACTGTCCGATTTTTCTATTATTTAAAATTCATTACAATTCATCGCTGAGTTCTTTAATCGACTGCCAACTATCTGCCAAGGTAGCATCCATCTCATTAATAATCTGACCATCACGACGTTTTTTGCCCGAGTCACTTTGGCGTAAATTATAGGTCAACTTAGCAATAAGATCCGTCAGCATTAATTTAAAAATTTCATAGTGACGTGGACTCTCCTGCTCTTGTCCTTGCTGATACAGATCAATCAGTCGATTGATACATGTAGTAAAATTTAATGCCGCCTCTTTTGCCCGACTGGTCGTTGATAAATACTCTGCCACCTTAATCAGATCCTGAAAAAATGCATCGGTTTGCTCTACTTGGGTTTCAGCGGGCTCAATCTCTTCGGCAGCAAAAACTAATTCAGCGGGAAAGTCTTGCTGGTCTTCAACATGCTCACGTATCGTTATCAGCGCATTAGCAACATAATCAACGTTCCAATTTGAAACAGCGCTAGCATCATCACCTGTTTCTAGCCTATTATCAGGCTCCGGTACTACTTCACTTTCATTCTCATCAATTTCGCTTACACTTTCTGTTGTTTCTTCCAGAGAAATTTCAGATTTAGTTGGCATATGATACTGCGAATAGTCTTGGCTACGTTTTTGCTCAAGGGTTACCTGAACCTCAGTAGACATTGCTTTAGCCATTGCAGCGCTATTTGAGCCCTGCTTTTGCTGTAGCGGCCTCTCTTGCACTGGCTTTTCCACTTTTGTTTTTGGTTTTGGTTTTTTAGCAATCGCTCCCAAAATAGCACTACCACTGGTTCCTTTATGATTCTGTTGCGGTGCATTTTTTTCCGCGGATTTTGCTACTAGCGCCTTATTTTTTTCCGTGGCATCACTTACTGCTTTCAATCCATTTGCAATCACCTTGTTAATTGTCTGCTTTACCGCTGCTATACGTTTTTCATCATGACGCCCTTCACTTTCATATTGATGAATCGTTGAAACCAGCTTAGTGAGCAACTGAATTAACTGCTGAAAAGCTCTATTCTGCCAATTATTCAACTTTTCCTGGCTATACAAATGATTTAAATCATTTATACTGTCACGGAAAACGTCTTTCGCAGCTTTTGCGCAGAGCTCATCAATATTTTTAGCAATATAGTGCAGAATATACCATATAGCCTGCTCAGTATCAGTCCCTGCTGTTCCAGAGTGAGTAATAATTCGATGAATATAGCCCGCACCAGTTTGGCCACTCTCTTCTTCAATGACCGCTAACATCTGAAACAGCTGCTGCGGCTCACAACGGCTGATGCGGTCAACTCTTTCCATTAATTCAAAGTATTTATTATCTAACATATTTCACTTAAACAATGACCTAATCTTTAGCGAGATTGTAACATATTTGCTGCTCATTATCCCCTATTTCTCTGCGGTGCCGTTAAAGATTCGAAAAAAGATCAAGGCGATTGTCCTGCTCTAGCGCAACACCATACCTCTATTCGCTTGACGCCTGCCTGGCGTAATGCACGACTCAATTCATTAATAGTATGTCCACTAGTCATCACATCATCAATAATAGCAACATGCTCTGCCACCTCCGTTAATATCGTAAATGCCTGTCTAACGTTGCTATAACGCTGATTAAACGGTAATAGCGACTGCATAGGCGTATTATTCGTACGCTGACAACTATGAAAATTAATGGGCACTGCCAACGCCTTAGCAATCGGACGGGCAAGTTCTAATGCCTGATTAAATCCACGTTGTCGCAGGCGGGCACGATGCAGCGGCACCGGAATAATTTGCTGGGGTCGATAGGCTCTCACTTCTAATGCTTCGGCCATTAATTCACCTAACAGCCGACCCCAAACTAGCTGCTGATGAAACTTTAACCGCTGAATTGCTGTGGCGACCATACCATGATAACGCCAGAGTGCGACAGTATGGTCAAAATAGGGGGCGCGTACTAAACAGCGGCCACATAAATGACAGTCTGACTCGACTGGCAATAGTGCAGCACAATAGTGACAACAGCGTTGCTGATCTAACCAGCATAGCTGCTGCTGACACGCACAACAAAGATCACGCGCCTGATCACTAGCCTGATAACAGAGCAGACAGCGCCAAGGCAATAATACTGCTGCCACGCGCTGCTTTACTCTCTGTACTATTGAACGATAATGAAACATGTTATAGTTGCCACCATGAATAGAGAAAACCTAACAACTGCTGATATTGCGCATCTATTTAACCGCTATAGCGATATTTACGAGACTTCCACGCTACTACCACAGCTCACAGCCACTGCTCTACTTGATAGACTTGCCTTGATGCAGATCACACCAGCAACAATTATTGATCTCGGTTGTGGTTGTGGCCAACTCACTGAAAAATTAACAACGTGTTATCCACAAGCAACGGTAATTGGTATTGACCTGGCACTAAACCCATTACAACAAGCAGCAACACGTTGTGATAAACTGATTAATGCCGATGGCTGTTTACCCCCTCTTGCTGATCAATCGATAGATTTAATTCTTGCCAATTTAAGTTTTGCCTGGAGTCCATTAGAAACATTGCTACAGGCGTGCCAAAGACTCTTAAGTGCTAATGGCTTGCTACTGTTTGCAACCTTTGGCCCTGACCTACTAAAAACTGTACGCAGTAGCTACCAACATGAAAAATTACTCGACATGCATGATATTGGCGATCACCTTATTAAATTGGGGTTTAGCGATCCAGTCATGGAGTGCGAATATTATCAATTCCGCTATACTACGCGCAGTAAATTTGTAAACGAATTTAATGCATTAGGGCTAGCGCCTTTAGTAACACTTGCCAACCACGATGATCTCGACGTTACGTTTGAAATTATTTATGGCCACGCCTGGGCAAGAATGGTAACGGATGAAGATGGCACCATTGCCATTCCTTTAAGTAAAATTGGTCGTAGGCAAAGAGAATCTTAAGTTAAGACTAATTTGCTAGACAACAATACGACTACGTACCGCATCTTCTAGGTCACGAGTCAAATCAGCTACCAATGTCTGATTTTCACTCTCAACCATAATACGAATAACAGGTTCCGTGCCAGAGTAGCGTAGTAATACACGACCATGGCCATTAAGTCGCTGCTGCGCATGAGTCACTGCTTTCTGAATGATCGTGTCGTTCTCAAGATCCACTACTGTCTCGTGACTATTGACACTAACTAACTTCTGCGGCCATTTATTTAGCTGTGACTTTAACTCAAACAGTGATCGTCCCGAATTCACCATAACTGCCAATACCTGCAGTGCAGCAATAATACCATCGCCGGTAGTATTAAGGCCCAAATGGATAATATGACCGGAAGGCTCACCACCTAATATCCATTGGCGTTTAAGTAATTCTGATAACACATAACGGTCACCAACCTTGGAACGGGCAAAATTGATGCCTAATGCACTCAAAGCATTTTCCAGGCCGAAATTAGACATAATGGTACCAACTACGCCTCCGTGCAATTGATCATTTTGCTGTAGATATTTAGCAATTATATAGAGCAATTGATCACCATCAAGAGGCTCACCACGATGATCTACCATAATAACACGATCACCATCACCATCTAATGCAATGCCGACATCTGCCTTCTCTGCCTTGACTGCTTCACTTAATTGCAATGGATTCGTTGCACCACAGTTATGATTAATGTTTAAACCATCTGGCACAGTAGAAAGCTTTATTACCGTTGCACCTAATTCATGTAAGACATTCGGTGCAATATGGTAAGTTGCGCCATTAGCGCAATCGACAACAACCTTCAGCCCTTTCAAGGTAATTTGTGACGGAATACTACTCTTACAAAATTCAATATAACGACCAGCAGCATCATCAACACGCACCGCTCTACCAAGTGATTGTGATGCAACACAACTCAGTGGTTTTTCCAGTTCAGCTTCAATTCTTAACTCTAATTCGTCGGCAAGTTTTTTACCATCACCCGCAAAAAATTTGATCCCATTATCATGAAAGGCATTATGCGATGCACTGATAACAATCCCTGCTTGAGCACGCAGCGTCCGGGTTAAATAGGCAATTGCCGGTGTTGGCATCGGCCCGAGTAGATGAATATCAACACCCGCAGCAGATAATCCTGCTTCAAGCGCCGACTCAAACATATAACCAGAAATACGCGTATCTTTTCCAATCAGAACTTTACTGCCTCCACCATTAGCTAACACGCGACCAATGGCCCAACCTAGCTTTAAAATAAAATCAGGAATAATAGGAGCAGTACCAACACGACCACGAATACCATCTGTACCAAAGTAGCGCCGCTGTTGTGTCATCTCTTGTATACTCCCAATTAATGAATATGGCTCTAACTAAGCCTTTTCCGGATCATCGTTACTATCATCTGCATCCGTGTCATCACTGGCCGACACTTCATCTTGTTTTGCTGGCGCAGATTTTTTTGTTTGGCGTCTACGCTGTGGCTTTTTCTTACTGCTTAACTCTTCATCATCTTGTGCTGCTTGCGAATCAGCATCTTCAGAATCTTCATCGTCTTCCTCATTATCTGCTTGTGCCGATGACTCTTTTTGATCATCACTCCAACCTTCTGGTGGCGTTACTGCTTCACCGTCCAATAATTCTTTGATCTGCTCTTCCTGAATTGTCTCATATTTAATTAACGCCTCTGACATTTGGTGGAGTAGATCCAATTTATCAGTAAGGATCTGTGTGGCTTTAGTATATGCTTCATCAATAATGCGCCGAACCTCTTCATCAATCGCTCTTGCAGTCTCATCAGAGATCTCTTTATGTTTAGAGACCATCGACTGCGCCAAAAATACCTCGCCATCATCTTCACTATATTGCAGTGGCCCCATTTTTTCTGATAGCCCCCATTTAGTCACCATGTTACGCGCAATCTCTGTCGCCTTTTCAATATCATTTGAGGCGCCAGTGGTGACATTCTGCTTGCCGAAAATTAGCTCCTCGGCCACACGACCGCCAAACATACTCGCCAGCTGGCTTTCAAGCCTCTGCTTGGAGTAACTATAGCGATCCTCTTCCGGTAGATACATGGTCACACCTAATGCACGTCCACGTGGGATAATAGTCACTTTATAGACCGGATCATGGTCAGGCATATGTAAGCCAACAATTGCATGGCCCGCCTCATGATAAGCGGTGAGCTTCTTCTCTGATTCATTCATGACCATTGAACGGCGCTCGGCACCCATCAAAATCTTATCTTTTGCTTGCTCCATATCAGCCATTGTCACTTTTGATTTACCCGCACGGCCAGCAAACAACGCGGCTTCATTAACTAAATTTTCAAGATCGGCACCAGAAAACCCAGGGGTTCCGCGCGCAATATTGATAGCTTTAATACTTTTATCAAGTTTCTTCTGTTTCATGTGGACTTTGAGTATCTGCTCACGCCCTTTGATATCGGGTAACGGCACCACCACCTGGCGATCAAAACGTCCTGGACGTAATAGCGCAGGATCAAGCACATCAGGACGGTTAGTCGCGGCCATCACAATAACATTGATACTCTCACCACCGGTCTTAAAGCCATCCATTTCAACCAGTAGTTGGTTAAGCGTCTGCTCACGCTCATCATGGCCACCACCTAGCCCAGCACCACGGTGACGACCGACTGCATCAAGCTCGTCGATGAAGATCACACAGGGAGCCTGTTTTTTTGCCTGTTCAAACATATCACGTACTCGTGAAGCACCAACGCCGACAAACATCTCCACAAAGTCAGAACCAGAGATACTAAAAAATGGGACTTTTGCTTCACCAGCAACCGCTTTTGCTAACAGCGTTTTACCGGTTCCCGGCGAACCGACTAACAATACACCCTTGGGCACCCGCGCCCCCACTTTCTGAAACCGACTTGAGTCACGTAAAAAGTCAACGACCTCTTTGACTTCCTGCTTAGCCTCATCACAACCAGCAACATCAGCGAAAGTTACTTGAATTTGCCCTTCACTCATCAAACGTGCGCGTGATCGGCCAAAAGAGAAGGCGCCTCCACGACCGCCACCCATCTGTTGGCGAAAGATAAAGATCATGATGCCAAGCAGAAGCAGCATCGGGAACCAGGAAATCAAGATCTGTAATAGAATACTGTGCTCTTCCGGTGGCTTGCCTTCGACAGTAATATTTTCTTTGAGCAATTCAGGCAATAGATTGAGATCAACTAATGGCAAATAGGTAGAGAACTGTTGGGCTCTGCCCTGATGGTCCTCAGCGCCCTTAAATGTACCAGTAATGCGTTGGTCGGAGATAACCACTGTATCAATCTTCTGCGCTTTCACATCCTCAATGAACTTCGAGTAGGTTATTTGTTGAACATTCTCCCGTTTTGGGCCGAAGTTATTGAAAATTAATACAAGAATAACACAGATTACTAACCATAAGAACAGATTTTTTATAACATCGTTTTTCAACTGTGTGCTCCAATTGCTTAAAATACAGCGATATAATAACCGACTCGCCGGCTGATTAACAGCCCTCCAATGGCGAAATCATCAGGATAGACGTTTTTGCTGCCTTTTGCCACCCCTCTCCCTCAACCAATAAGAGGCGGATCAAGCTTGGCAATCAATCAAGTGCTGGCGTAGCTCATGTACCTGATCACGCAGCTGTGCTGCACGCTCAAACTCCAATGATTTAGCGCAGGAGCGCATCTCTTTCTCTAACTGCTCAATCTGCTGCTGCAGGGCCTTAACACTCATTGAGCCATAATCAACACTTGGCTCTGCAACCTGGCGGCGTGATTTTGTTTTAGCACTACCCTTTCCTGGACTATAGCCACTCTCCATAATATCTGCCACCGATTTCTTAATCCCCTGCGGCGTAATCTTATGCTCAACATTATAAGCGTGCTGTTTATCACGGCGACGCTCGGTTTCACTAATGGCTCGCTGCATCGAACCGGTAATACGGTCACCATACATAATCACTTTCCCATCAACATTGCGTGCAGCACGACCAATAGTCTGAATGAGTGAACGCTCAGAACGCAGAAACCCCTCTTTGTCTGCATCAAGTATTGCTACCAAGGATACCTCGGGCAGATCAAGCCCTTCACGCAGCAGGTTGATCCCCACTAACACATCAAACTCTCCCAGACGCAAATCACGCAGAATCTCCATACGTTCGACGGTATCAATATCGGAGTGTAAATAGCGCACCTTAACGTTATGCTCAGCAAGATATTCAGTTAAATCCTCTGACATGCGCTTAGTCAATGTCGTCACCAATACCCGTTGTTGGCGCTCTACCCGTTGATTAATTTCAGAAAGTAGGTCATCAACTTGTGTTGCGACTGGACGAACCTCCAACTCTGGATCAAGCAACCCTGTTGGGCGAACAATCTGCTCGACCATCTCGGCGCCATGCTCATGCTCATAGTCACCCGGTGTTGCCGACACAAACACCATCTGCGGCGCCAACTGTTCAAACTCATCAAAACGTAACGGCCGGTTATCCAGCGCCGAGGGCAGGCGGAAACCATACTGCACCAATGTCTCTTTACGCGAACGATCGCCACGATACATGCCACCAAGCTGTGGCAGCGTCACATGCGATTCATCAATAAATAACAAAGCATTATCAGGTAAGTATTCTAACAATGTTGGTGGTGGCTGACCGGCCTCGCGCCCAGAAAGATAACGTGAATAGTTTTCAATACCGGAGCAGTACCCCAACTCTTTCATCATCTCCACATCAAACTTGACGCGCTGCTCTAGCCGTTGCGCCTCAAGCAGCTGGTTTTGCTCCTGAAATTGCCGCAAACGCGTCTTTAACTCCTCTTTAACCTCGTCAATCATATCAAGAATAGTTTGGCGCGGCGTTGCATAATGGGTTTTCGGATAAATCGTGACGCGCGGCACTTTTCTCAGTACCTCACCCGTTAGCGGATCAAAAAAACTGATCTGCTCAATCTCTTCATCAAATAGGGTAATTCGTACTGCTTCGCACTCCGACTCAGCTGGAAAAATAGCGATAACGTCACCGCGAACCCGATAAGTAGCACGATTAAAGTCGATATCGTTACGCTTATACTGTAGCTCGGCCAGACGGCGCAGAATAGTGCGCTGATCGACTAAATCCCCACGGCTCACATGTAGTACCATTTTCAGATACTGCTGTGGGTCTCCGAGACCATAAATCGCTGAGACGGTTGCCACAATGATGGTATCATTACGCTCCATCAGTGCTTTGGTTGCCGATAAACGCATCTGCTCAATCTGTGCGTTCACCGCTGCATCTTTTTCTATGAAGGTATCCGTTGTCGGCACATAGGCTTCCGGCTGGTAGTAATCATAGTAGGAGACAAAATACTCAATGGCATTATGTGGAAAAAAGCG
>JANQHY010000193.1 GCA_028282395.1 Gammaproteobacteria bacterium | reverse complement strand
GGGGGGCGTTATACATTATTGAGTGGCTTGCTGCTCTTATTACTGGCTGGACTGTTATTATTACTTTTTATTGAGCTACGTATCATTAATGTTCCTTTAATTATTATCATGGTATTTTTTACACTTCTTGCGCAGACAATGATTAGTCCTAATGTAACCTCGAGAGCACTCAGCCCATTTAAGGATAAACGTGGTGCTGCAGGGGCACTGTTTGGTGGTTTTCAGATGTTAATTGCTTTTCTTGGTAGCGCTATCATTGGTGGCTTTGCTCACGATGGGATACTCGTTCTAGCTATTAGTTATACGGCACTTGGAGCATTAGGCACCGTTATTTTCTGTTGTGTTATAAAAGAGTAAGTATGAATACCACAGCAGAAAATAGTCGTTCAATTTGGCATAATAGTGATTTTGTCAAATTTTTTCTTTCATTTACTATTGGTAACTTGGGAGATTGGTTTGACTTTTTTGCCTTACAGATTATTGTCGTACACCGTTTTGGTGGTTCACCAGTAGAAGTGAGTCTACTTATTGTTGTCTACATGCTACCATTTGCGCTTTTTAGTGTTTTTTCTGGTATCGTAGTTGATCGCCTTAATAAGAAATGGTTGCTATTTTTTACCGATTTTTTTAGTGGTTTATTGACATTGGGGATGCTTTTTGCGCCAAAAATAATTATCTTAATGCCGTTAATTTTTATTCGTTCAACTATCTCCAATTTTAATTCGCCGTCGCAACAGGCGGCAGTCAAACAGCTGGTAACACCAGAGCAGCTATTAAAAGCCAGTTCTTATAGTGCCATTGCTTTTCAGTTGTGCCGTATCCTGGGCCCGCTTTTAGGGGCAGTTGTTATTGCGCACTACTCAGCAAGGCTCTGTTTATCTATTAATGCTGCGAGCTTTTTTATTTCAGCAGTGATTCTTCTATTTATGCGTGCAGAGAAACTTGGCTGCAGTGCATCAACAGAACAGCTTGCTGAGCAGAAAGGTATTTACCGGCAGATCAGTTATGCTTACCAAATTATTATAAAAAGCCGCGTGTTAACGACAACTATACCAGTAATGTTGATAGCGTTTGCCTTAATTATGATGGCGGAAGCACAGACAGTTATTCTGTTGCATCATATTTTTCCTGCACGTGAGAATTTACTAGGCTATATTGTCGGCATTAGTGGTTTGGGTTCGGTATTAGTGGGAGTCTTTTTGAGTAAACGCGAGGGAATTACCTATTATTGGCGCTACTTAATGATAGGCTTTCTAGTGGCAATGGTAGGCTATTTTTTAATGGCGAGTTATCAGGCACATTGGTATATTGAGTGGCTTTATTGCTTTGCCTTTTTACAGGGGGCAGGGTTTGGCGCAATTGTCATTCTATCTGACTATATATTAAAGCGGGAGATCCCTACTGATGTTATTGGACGTGTATTTGGTATATTAAGTATGGCGCAGGGGAGTATGTTTCTAGTTGGTGCATTAGGTAGTGGGATAATCACTACTCTTATGGGACCAAGGGTTACCTTTTTTACTGTTGGCGCAAGCTGTCTGTTATTAGCATTGATTACAGCATGTAATCGCAAAAATCTTATAAGGTGCCGGGACCAAAGCTAGTCCCTCCCTCCACTTCAACAGTGATATTTTCACCGGTTTTAACTTTCTCTGTTGCAACACTTTGCTGTGTTGCTTTAGCTTCCTTGTTTCCTGTTGCGGTTTTTTCTGCACTGCTTTTATTAAACATCTGTGTTGAGGCTGCTTTTTTAGCATTGCTACGTGATGTTGTTGCTGAGGTCTTCTGTGCATTTTTAACAGATGATAGGAATGAACTATTGTTCTTTGTTGTTGAGGTGGTAATGTTTGCTGCATTACCCGCGCCAGCGGTAGAGATAGTTGCTGCGGTTGCTGATGCAGTAATGGAGAGTTTGGTGGCAAATGTTGCTGCAGTCGTTTTTTGTGTTGCTGTTTTTGCACTATCACGACTAGTCGTTGGTGTGCGTTCACCGCCGCTTTTTTCGGCATTAGACGTTTCACCTTTTTGCTCAGTTTTTTCTGGTGTTGGCTGCTGTTTTTTATCTTGCTCTTTTTCCTGTTGTCTCTCTTGCTTTTCTTGCTCTTTCGCTTCAGCTCTGTCGCTCTCACTCTTTTCAACGCGACTCTCTTTTTCTTGGCGGAAATCAGCGGTTGCCTTTTTTTCTGGATAGAGTTTATTCTGTTTACCACCACCACTACGGCCATCGTCATCATCAGCTTGCTTTTTTCTTTTCTGTTTTAAACGATCAGAAATAGAGAGAACACCTTTCTTTGTGTTGGTGTTATCAATGGATTGAGAAGAGTTGATAAGTAGTTCTTCTGCCGATAGCCTACCTTTTTTTCCTTGGCGACTACCACCACTACCGCTATCTCTGTCATCGTCCTGCTTAGCTTTTTTTTCAAGCTTGCAAAGTTCGCACAGTTTACGATGAGAAAATACCAGCCGTTTACGACAGTTTTTACATAATTTTTTTAATTTATTAATTGGCATAATTGACGCCTCTTACTTACTGTTTCTTATCCTGAAATCTTTAACGGGGGGTATTATACTACTTTTCGCTTTTTTTTGCTACTTAACCAATATCATCCACCCTAATAAATCTTTTCTCTTATACTATTAGTTTACCCTATTTTACACAGGTCTGTCAGGCTATCCGGCTAGAAAAATTGATGATTTCTAGTAATTTCTCGATAAAAAAGCAGTTATCAATTACTTACGCTATTTAGGAGTAAAACAAAGCTTACATAACAAACTCATTAAAGCTCTATTTCTACTCAATTATCTATTCGTAAATTAGCTCTACTGCATGATTAGAAAATAGTGTTTTTAGGGTACTGATTAGTTTATCATCAGGATAGACATGCCAACAGCGACCTAAACGCAATAGTGCTTCAGCATCATGATTGTGATAACGAATATAAAAGGGACACTGGCCGCCACTAAAAGGTTTTAGTATTTCGGCTAGTTGGTTAATCCAGTTATCAGGTAGTTTTTTTCCTGCTACGCGAAGTAGTAACTGTTTTGCAAATGCTTCACGTGCTTGGGCTAAATTAAATAGCTGTTTACAATTTAAGCGGTAATTTTGGCGGAATTTATCAAAAGTAATCTCAGCTTCAATAATTACTAGAGAGTCGGTAGTTAATAGCTCTTTATAGTTTTGATAGAGGTCAGAAAAAAGTGTAATATCAAATCGCCCGCGACCGTCATCGAGAGTTACATGCGCCATTTTCTCACCACGTTTGGTGAACGCTGTACGAATGCCAGAAACTAAGCCAGCACTAATAATCGTTTGGTTTGCATAACTGCTCAAGTCAAGTTGGGCTAGCTGTACAGTAGTAAAGTGCTTGAGTTCACTTCTCCATAAATTCATCGGGTGGCCACTCATGTAGAGACCTAAAACAGCTTTTTCTTCTTGCAATTTTTGGTAGTCTGACCATGCCGGCTGTGGAGGTAATGTAACTTCCGGATGACCGTCGTCACTATCACTGCTAGCGAAAAGGTCAAATTGGCCGGCATGTTTAGCTCGGCGTTCTGCTAATTGTATCAATTCAGTTAAATGGGCAAGCATCTCAGCTCGATGATTACCGAGTTGGTCCATTGCGCCACAGCGAATTAATGATTCAAGGACACGGCGATTAACTTTACGCAGGTCATTGCGTTGGCAGAAATCAAGGAGGTCGCGGTAAATACCATTGGCTTGACGTTCGGCAATGATCGAGACAATTGCCGCTTCGCCAACACCTTTAATTGCCCCCAGACCGTAACGAATTGCTTTCTCTGTTTCAACAGTAAAACGGTATTCACTATGGTTAATATCAGGCGGTAAAATATCAAGTCCGAGGCTTTTGGCATCATTATAAAACAGTACGACTTTATCGGTATGATCCATATCAGAAGAGAGAACTGCCGCCATAAATTCAGCTGGATAGTGTGCCTTAAGAAAAGCCGTTTGATAGGCAATTAGCCCATATGCGGCAGAGTGTGATTTATTGAAACCGTAGCCGGCGAAATTTTCCATTAAATCAAAAATTCTCCCGGCAAGTGGTGCAGCAATACCGCGCTCAGAGGCGCCATCAATAAAAGTTGCCCGCTGCATTGCCATCTCAGCCGGTTTTTTCTTGCCCATTGCGCGGCGTAATAGATCGGCACTGCCAAGTGTGTATCCAGCAAGTGATTGGGCAATCTGCATGACTTGCTCCTGATAAAGAATCACACCGTAAGTTGATTTTAGAATTGGTTCCAGTTTGGGGTGAAGATAATTAACTTCTGCGCGGCCATGGCGACAATTGACAAAGTCATCGGCCATGCCCGACTGTAACGGGCCAGGGCGGTAGAGTGCGATTAAGGGAACGACATCCTCAAAGCAGTTAGGTTTAAGTTTTTTTAATAACTCCTTCATGCCACGTGACTCAAGTTGGAAGATGGCGGTAGTTTTACACGCTTGTAACAGTTGGAACGTGGGTTTATCATCAAGTGGCAGTGTTGAAAGATCAAGTGCAGGGAGGTCGCCTTGCTTCCGCTTCTCATTTACCAGATGTAGCGCCTGATGCAAGATAGTCAAATTACGTAGGCCAAGAAAGTCGAATTTAACTAAGCCGATTGATTCAACATCATCTTTGTCAAATTGTGTCACCAAGTTACTACCGCCGGCTTCACAATAGAGAGCGGTAAAATGTGATAATGCTTGCGGTGCAATAACAACGCCACCGGCATGTTTGCCGGCATTTCTAGCTAATCCTTCTAACTGCAGTGCTAGATCAATAATTGTGCGAACGTCTTCCTCTTTGTTATAACACTCTTTTAGTTCATCATCCTGTAGCGCTTTTTCCAAGGTGATACCGAGTTCAAATGGAACCAATTTAGCAACACGGTCAACAAAACCATAAGGAAAGCCTAACACGCGACCAACATCGCGGATAACTGCTTTGGCGGCCATGGTACCAAAGGTAATGATTTGTGAGACACATTGACGACCATATTGGTTGACGACGTAATCAATAACGCGGTCACGACCATCAACACAGAAATCAATATCAAAGTCAGGCATCGATACCCGTTCTGGATTAAGAAAGCGCTCAAAAAGTAGGTTATAACGCAGGGGGTCGAGATCAGTAATACCGAGTGAATAGGCTACGAGTGAACCAGCACCGGAACCACGTCCAGGTCCGACCGGGACATTATTCGATTTAGCCCAACGGATGAAATCAGCGACAATAAGAAAGTAACCGCCAAACCCCATTTTATTAATGACGTCCAGCTCCATATGTAATCGTTGCTGATAGTTAGGGTGCTGTTCGGCAGGAATCGCCAACTGTTGTAAACGTTGTTCTAATCCAGCTTCAGCGCTCGTGGTGAGATGGTCAGCAATCGTTACCCCAGGTGCAACAGGAAACTGTGGCAGAAAGGTTTGATCAAGTGTTAATTGCACATTACAGCGTTTAATAA
>JANQHY010000127.1 GCA_028282395.1 Gammaproteobacteria bacterium | reverse complement strand
AAAGTACACTCGGCTGTGGTACGTCTCACTCCCCATCAATCACCACCTTACAAAGCAAAAGACATCCAACTATTTAAAAAAGTCGTTACGGCAGCATTTCAACAACGACGCAAAACGCTGCGTAATTCGCTGAAAGGAATAATTGATCATGACGGGTTAACAAAATTGAATATTGACAGCCAACTGCGCGCAGAGAGGATTAACCTGGAGCAGTATGTAGCAATAAGCAATACACTTACCCTCTAATTTAATTCTTTCAAGAACAGATAAAAAAACCAATACCCATCGATTAGAAATCTCATGGCTCTTTGCCTGTTTTAGTTGGTCATAATCCATAAGCTTCATATCCCTGCAAATCCAGAAATAACCGCTGAAAAAGTGACTCTGTTTTAAAGAAACCATAACAACGTCTTTTAATAACTTTAACCTTATTATTAAACCCCTCCACGAGCCCACTAATATATCTGGCTTTAAAATAATCGCAATACCACCCTAATGTTTCAATCGTGTATAAGCCCGTGGCACTCTGTCTACGACCGCATATAACAAAGAGTCATTAATCATTGTAATAGGAAATTAATACTACAGCTCTACAATTATTCAACATTTTCTTTCTCCTCGGAGGCAACATTTTTCAATAGTACATTATTATTATGTTTAATTACCTTAAATAAATAAGCTCTCTTTTCTCTAATCACACAGCCCGGTTTATCTATACCGCTATAACCTGGGGCAACACAAATCTTATAAGTGGTTAATGGTCTGAGTTGATGATGATTATAATCAAAAAGCGCGCCATAGTGATCCCAGAAATTCTTATCTGTATAGGCTAGCAATAAATAATCAGCATGATTTAATAGCAGTTTAAAATCTCTTAGGCTAATATTCTTTGACCGCACATCCTTACTACTTGCTGGACTACCAAAACTACCAGAAGAATATGGGTATGGTAAATAAGGCGTCCATGGAGCTAAACTATAAATCAGTTTCTTTCTTTCAAACCCTCCTGAGTTCTGCCAAACAATCATAATATTATTATCAATAGGTATGGTTTTTTTAACTGAATTTGCTATTTTCTCGACTGCTTGTCTAGTTAAATTTATTTTTCGACCATGGTGAGAATACTTACCAGATCTATAATAAGCTCTAAAGTAATTGTAAGAATTAGGCCAATTTATAATAATCGCAATAGTCAGACAAGCAAAAGGAATCTGAAATTTTCTTAAGTTAGCAAAGGGAGAGACTCTAATTATTCGAAAAAATTCTCCGAAGATAAGTAAAAGCCAAGAAATATAATAGATATTTAAGTATCGGTCAAATCCACCACTTATTGTCGCTATGTAATATATAAAAACATAAGAATATAACACTAATAATCCTAAGAGGTATATAATAAATCCTAAGAACATATAAACATGGACAAAAAGAAACTCTATTTTCTCTATTCTTCTTTTCTTAAAAAAATATGCTAATACAATTAAACTTAATATAAAGAATAATTTACGCAAGCTATGTACAGTGTGCTTAATAAAAGAATCTAATACTAGCCTTTCTTTAGCATCAATATTAAAAAAAATCCCATCAACAATTTTTCTTATTGATAATCCTAACTTCCATTCATCTAGCACATGTATACTTACTAAATAATGATGCCAACTTATTTTTGCAACAAGAAAACTAACAACAAGCAAAACAAAAGCAAATATTCTTTTGTAAAGCATTCCAATCAACTTTCGGTAATCCTCGATATTTCTTGACCTTTCTCGGCAGAAAATTAGCAATTGATCAAAAAATATTAATAGCAATGCTAACAGCGCCAATGGCATTAACTTTGCTTTCAATAACATAAAAGCAAAAAAGATAGGTGTTAGGTACATTATATTCAATGCTGTACGTTTTGATTGAAAGTAGTAAGTCAATCCCATCCCAAGAAATACTCCCACTACACTATCCATTAATATATCCATAGGGCTATTAAAGTTGTAAAAAATTTTCAAATAAAGAGCAAGTAAGCAATATATTACTACATAAGAGGTGATAGCATTCGTTATTTTTTTCCATGAAAAACCTTGCAATAAAATAGATAGCGGCGCAAACAGTAGAATAGCTTGTGCAATAAATGCCACTCCTTCTGAATAGCCTGTTAAATGGAAGAAATAGTAGTAAAACAGCGCGCTTGCTGGAGGATAGTCCTTATGTACTGTGTTCTGACTGGCTGTTATTAGCCCATTATTATAATAAACAAGCTTGGCATGTAATCCCCAATGACCAAATTCATCAAAAATAGTAAAATGCATCTGACAAACAAATAAACTGAAAATTAAAATAAAGCCAAGAGGAACAATTAACCCAGGCACAAGATAATTTTCAAAAATATTTGAGTCTTTATGAGTAAGATAGAGTGGCGATAAAAGCAATGCTGCACAACCAAGAAATAATAGAACATTAGCTGCTATCTGCAATGCATTGAACATAGCAGCAATATAAAGTAGAGAGATGATCGAAGATACGACAAAAAAAGGCGTAGTCTCTATTTTAAAGCGACCATATCTCGATAAAATAGTGCAATAGCCCAACAAACTTAAACCAGGAATAAAAACAAGTAACATTTTCATAATTGATACCTCATTTATTTAATATTCGCAACTGTTTAGCGCGGGAGTTGACCAAATCATAGAGTTCACGTGCATCCACCCAGTCATGGCCATCGGATAACTTAAGCTGCTTAATAAATAGGACTGAACGATTTTTTAGTTGTTTTTTCTCAAATACATCTCGATAAATGGGTAAACTTCGTCCCTTTAATGTCAACTCAGCACTGAGCATTTGCACCTCCTGTAAATCTTTCATGTAGCATAAATCGACTATCAAGGGAATATGTGACGTTTGACCTACATATTTCAATACGTAAGACGATAGTCCATTATAAATACTCGTTACCTCTTGATATAAGTGTCGATTACCTAACAATCTATCGACTTTTTTTACTCGATGTTTTATTGACACCTCACTATTAAGTTCTTGAAATATTGCTGTTAAACTTAAATTCCGACTCTTTTGTAACCCCGTTACCACATCCATTACCGCTTGTAGGCGCGTGCTGTGAATATATGGGTAACTCACGGATAAATGTTCTTGTAATAGTTCATTCATTTCCTACCTCTACTTTTAAATAAGAAAACTAGAGAGATAATAATATGTTTTTCAACTAATTGAAAGAAATTTTCGTGGGGATACACCAGCTCGCAATTGTAAAGGTTACGTAATTCGTTGACACTTTTTAGCGAATTGTTCAGGCGTTTTGCCACTGATGCCTTGATGGGGCCTTAACTTATTG
>JANQHY010000019.1 GCA_028282395.1 Gammaproteobacteria bacterium | reverse complement strand
GGCAAAGCCAGCAGCGCGGATATGTTCATGTAGTGACGTTGGTGCGCCTCGCACCCCAACCGGGACCAGGCCATGGTTTTCAAGTAGCAATTTTAATGCTGCGAAGCATGTTGCATCGATGTTCTCTACCGTGCTCAGGTCAATTACAATAGGAGCGTGATTAAAGAACTTGGGAGCCAGCTCGATTTTCGCGGTGATATCTGTGTCAATTTGTTCCAGGTCAATGGCATTGAGTTGCAGTACACTTAAAGTAAACAAACTCCCTTTCAGTTGGAAACTGACTTTAGATGTGGTCTTTTCAAGCACTTCGCTCATGGGGATTCCTTAGGTGGAATAGTGAGTTGGATGGTATGGTAGTGTGGTCGATCAACTGTTGGCTTAGTCTGTTGGGTAAGGGGGTGGCCTGATGACTTGTCATCGTGGTCTGTTGCCCAGGAAATGATGCCAATGACGATGATAATTGCGGCTACTATTAGCACGTAGCGTAGTTTGAGTCGGCGTTGAGGTTTGGCGCCATCAAGATCTTTCCATTGTTTGTTGGTATAATCATGCCGCATAATTGCCACTACATTTAAAAGTTACTACTTACTTGAAATGTAATGGATGAGTGGCGTTGGGTCAACGTTAACGATACTGCACCGGTACAACAAATGCATCCAAGGCGACTTAACTCCAATAACACTCATGAGTCTGGCGCTGAGTGTGAATCAATGCAGCGTTATCATAACGCAGTGCACCAGCAACAAAAACAAGCTATTCACGGTTTGGATCAAGAGTAAAGCAAAGTATCACCTGTTAACCGCTCAGTGAATTAGCCTAATCGGCAGACTCAAATTGATCGTGGGATTTAACTTAAGGCGTGTCCTGGCAAGCAGTATTTATTTACATTTATTTACATTTCGATTTACAAAAATGGAACACAATTTTGTTTGTTGTTAACAACTTAAGACAATACTTTGCCATATCAACAAGCACAAGACATGGAGTAGTTATAATGCCTACAATCAATATTGTAAATGAATCAAACCTGGAAGAACCTGGAATTGCTGCAGAGAGTTTCGAGCTTCAAGAGATGAGCGGACCTCAATGGGTAAGGGGGGAGCGTTACGTAGTTACCGTGACTGAGAGCCCTCTGTATACCCCCCTAGGTGCAGTAAACCCATCTAGCTCTGATAGGTTAGCCCCAGGTCAACCAAGCGAAGGAGCAAACCCTGAGCCAGTATCTGACATTTCTGCTGGAGGTGAGGGTAACTATGATATACCACCAAGCCCTCGGCCAGTACCTGGCACTTCTGCTGAAGATGAGCATATCTATGATACACTACCATCAAATCCTTGGCTAGTATCTGGCATTTTTGCTAGATCAAATGCAGAAGGGACATCACCCCCAGCTCAACCAAGCGAAGTAGCAAGCCCATCTGACTCTGGTGAGTCAGCCTCAGATCAATCAGACGAAAATTGGTTTAGTCGGCATAAGTTACTTACCATTGGTTTGTGTGCTGGACTCATTATCGTATCTGGTGGATTGGCTGGAGGCCTATACTTTGCTTTCGGTCGACAACCCGGATCTTCTTCAGAGTTAGGCACAACAACTCAGACAAGCTCCAGTCCGTCTAGCATTGGCACAGTGACCAATACAATGGAGCAATCATCTACGTCAAGCATGCGCTCATCAGGGTCCCATTCTAGTACAGACATTTTGTCCACGAAAACCACGACAACTGATAAGATGACTAGTGCAATAGAGCAATCATCTACGTCAAGCACGCGCTCATCAAAGCCCCATTCTAGTACAGGTGCAATGTCAACTACGACAACTGATGCACCCGGTAGCTCCACAACGTCTTCATTATGCACGTCCATTGATGATAAGTATGGAATGGAACTAGAGATGCTGAAACGTAATGCCGTTGCAGGTAAAGAGACTCGAGTTGGCAATTTTGAATTTGGTAATACTGGCCTTGCTACTATAAAAGTTGAAGGCCTGAAAACCGGTGATGTTGTTGAAGCTGTTTCTGTAAAAACGGGTAAGCTGGTAGGAAGTAAGACAGCTATATCAGGAAAACCACTTGAAATGGATACTTTTCTTAATCCAGGTGATACAAGTATAGATGTTCGCATAAAGCCTGTGAGTGAAGGAAGCAGTGTCGCAGAAAGGAATACAGTATTCACCGGTACCAGAGGTCAAGGTGTTGTTACATGTCCATTGGATCTGCGTGTTGAACCTAAACCTAAATCTGCGCAGCGGCAACGAAGAAATGCCCATGCTTTTCATGGAAGAACATCTGCTGCTAGAGCGGCTGCTGGAGTCGCTGCTGCCGGGTAGCAGATGACACTTTATATATGAATAAAACAAAATTTTTAATAGTAAAACTTAAATATCTTATTTAACCATGGAGGGTAATTATCATGAAAAATAGTATTCAATCATTTTCACGCGAATCAGTAGGGCTATCAGTTCTCAGGCAGAATTCATGCGGAGCAACTCAAACTGGGTTTAGTCGACATAAGCTACTTGCAATTGGTGTGTGTGCCGCATTAATCGGATGCTTGCCATATACTTCGGCACTTGCTGCGCCATTGGGCTTTTATACAGGGTTATCCGTAGGCCCTAGTTTTACTTCTTATAAGTTTAGTGCCCCGTATGCCAACTTTTATGCTAGCGATAAAGCAGGTAAGAACGTGTTAGTCGGCAGAGGAGCACAGACTGACACGATAGTAAATTCTTCTATTTCCTTTTCTGTCGGATATCAAAGAATAGTTTTGGATAGTTTTTTGCTGGGTGGAGAATTGCAGATAAATAAATCATTTTTCCCGCTAAAAGAAAGTTTTCAAAACTCTGATGATTATGCTATGGAAAAATCTAATTATCAGATAGACAAT
>JANQHY010000012.1 GCA_028282395.1 Gammaproteobacteria bacterium | reverse complement strand
CAGCAAAAACCGGTACGGCACAGGTATTGAGTAGCCGCTTAAGTAACTACAAAAATGTTGCTATTGCCAAACTTCCCAACTCCTGGTTTATCGTTTTTGCGCCTTATGAAGACACTGATATTGCGATGGCTGTTCTCGTTGAACATGGTCCAGGCAAAGCTGCGCCAATTGCACGTAAAGTTGCCGACTACTTTTTCGCGCATAAAAGCGAAATTTTGGCAACCGCCGCAACAGAGAAGGATGCGACGAAAGATGACAAATTAACAAAAAATCGCGACAATGGAAAAAATAAATAGAGGATAAAGTAGATGGCATTAAATCATTCACAACCATTAAACCAACGTCGGCGCCGTTATCCTTGGCAGTGGCTTCATCTCGACTTAACACTCTTGACAGGTGTACTACTACTCACCATTTTTGGCCTATTCATCCTCTACAGTGCTGGGCAAGCTCATCGCCATGTTGTCATCAGTCAAGGCGCCCACTTTGCTGTCGCTTTAGTCTTTATGATATTAGTTGCCCAGATCCCTCCACGACTACTTGCACGCTGGGCTCCCTGGTGTTATCTGTTCAGTGTATTATTGTTACTCGCGGTATTAGCGCTTGGCCATAGTGCTAAAGGAGCCGAACGTTGGCTATCAGTTGGCGGGTTCCGCTTTCAACCCGCTGAACTTACCAAACTAACTATTCCAATGATGTTAGCATGGTACTTTAACTATCGCCCATTGCCGCCTAAAATTACCGATATTGGTGTTAGTATTGCCATTATTGTTTTTCCTGCACTATTGGTAGCAAAGCAGCCAGATCTTGGCACAGCGATTATATTACTACTCGCTGGCGCACTGGTACTATTTCTTGCTGGAATTAGTTGGCGCCTAATTACTGGCGCCATTGTTGCACTAGTGATTGCCGCACCACTATTATGGCACTTTATGAAAAGCTATCAACGTCAACGAGTTTTAACATTTTTATCGCCTGAACGCGATCCATTAGGCGCTGGCTACCATATTATTCAATCAAAAATTGCTATCGGTTCCGGCGGCATTCTTGGCAAAGGCTTCCTCCATGGTACACAAAGTCATCTGCATTTCCTACCAGAGAGTAGCACAGATTTTATTTTTGCGGTTGCCGGCGAAGAGTTTGGTTTACTTGGCTGCCTGCTCTTAATTGCTCTTTACCTTGCTATTACCAGCCGTGGCCTTTATATTGCTTCACAGGGACAAGACACCTTCTCAAGACTTCTTGCTGGCTGCTTTAGCCTAATGTTTCTGCTCTCAGCTTTTATTAATATGGGCATGGTTAGCGGCATTCTACCAGTGGTCGGCGTACCGCTTCCCTTGGTTAGCTATAGTGGCACTTCTATGTTAATCTTATTAGCCAGTTTTGGCATTTTAATGTCCATTCACCATCACAGGAAACTTTTTTAAAGCCGCATTCAGAGCAATAGGCTAATTGAATAATGTGCAAGCCATTACAGCCATACTATGTCAATTGATAGCTTGTCGAGAAATTATCGACATTAAACGTCTCTTTCATGCAACTGTCTACTGCTAATCTACCACGGGGAACAGGCGGATAAAAGAATGGAAAACATTGAGTTTGGCGAGACACCTCTTGTAAAACTGATTTTTTCTGCTCGGCACTTCCCAACATCCCACAACTGAGACAGCACAAAAGGCAGCTAAACATATTGGTTTCGGCGATGACAAACTCATTTGTTAAAAGCATTTTTACTACATTATAGGCTGAATCTATGGTATTATCGGCACTTCTCATTGCATTCAGTTTCACCAATACACTATTTTTAAGCAACTTTAACGTACGCGTTTTTCTAAAGCTCTTCACCCCCTTTCCTTGCCCTCTTTCTAATTTAATTCTATTAAAAAGGGCAGTAAAAAATTCCATGGATTGAT
The DNA here is from genome assembly GCA_028282395.1 of Gammaproteobacteria bacterium. The sequence continues at coordinate 3,693 of JANQHY010000012.1, read as the reverse complement.
CAATGATACTGTTATTCGCGATAATCCTCTCAACATTAAGAGATATATTTTTTACACGCACTGATAGCTGACTGAATAACTCTTTATCAAGAATGGCGTCTTTGTTAACGGAAGCATAACGTGAGCGGAGAATCTCTAATTTCCTTTTGTAAAACACACACTCCTTACCACAATTACTCCACTTGATACGATTAAGTATAAGTGATATCTGCTTATCTAATTTTTTAAAGAATTTTTTATGTACATTTATTCGTTGGTTTAGATGATGAATGCTATTTTCTATTGTGATAAGCTTATCTTTAATGAGCACCAATCCTTTATGATCTAAAAAAGGTAAAGTCTCGCTCTGATTATAAATGGAAAGCGTCCTTTTCTGTTCTAAATATCGGCATTTTATATCATCGAATATTGAATCATCTGCCTGTTCATTGCCAGATCCAGACTCCATAGATAGTTCTCGTGAGAACTTCTGTTCAAATTTAAAAAAAAGATGGCTCAAAATACTATAATTGACTTTCTGCGTACAGCTCTTTAGTTTATTGAGCAGCTCCCCACTTTCTATAAGCGCTTGCTCTATTTTAGCATTAGTGTCAGGAGCCAAACCGATATTAATATATTTATCTTGAAAAGAATCAAAATCGATCGATGTCTTATATCCCATGCCAGCATTAATAATGGCCTCCATGCTATTATTAAAACTCTTTATTCTAATAAGCTTCTCTCTCTCTTTCTGCTCAGCGACTGTTCTCTTCTTTGCGAGATAGATGGATTGGTGGAGTTCATTGTCTTTTGTCTTACTACTTATTCCCAATGTCTCCTTCGTTTTTGATAAAATGCGCTGAATACGATTAGGACTCTTGTTCTTACTCACATTTGATGTCGATATATTCTGATTATTAATTGACTGTTCTTTAGATAGTGGTAACTTAGTATTTGAACCTGCAAGAGAGGTATTGTTTGTATTAAGTTTTGGACTTGGCTCAGGAGAGCTCTCTCTGCTTTGCTCACTCTCTGAGGATGTGAACTTAACCAATTTAGTATTTCTTTTTTTTCTATTAAGCTTACTTTTACGCTCTTTCTTAATTTTGTCTCTATTCGTTTCAATTCGCGCCAACAGCTCCATATCAATTAGTACTTTACATGATGCAATACCAAGACAGATCTCTCTACTATCTGAGTTCACGCTAGACAGGTCTGATATTTGGTAAACAATCTCATCACTACTTGTCAAAAAAGCCTGTTTAATGCGCTTATCAAACTTCGAAAGCTCAATTATCTTAAGAATATTGACATTTAGTTGGCGCAACAATTGATCAGAAAAGATTTTATCGCTAAAGTTGCAATTATTAAAATCCCCTTTACTTAATACTTTAATTAATTTATTAGCCAAAGGAATTGTTGGATGATCCTCCATGATTCCAGCAAATAGGCCTTTAGAGTGAAATTTTTTGATTTGCTCAAGATATTCGATTAATGTCGCAACATTACTACCTTTTCCATACATATAGCTTGCCCTATCAAACCTAATGCTTGTTAATTTTAACCAAATTAGCAAGGATTATGCTATAAGTAATGTTGATAATATCTCGTACGACAAAACAAATGTTTCTCTGACAATTCTCATTAAAATCAATAAAATTTCTTGTAAAATCCACTAAATACTGTTATGCTACAATTTGCTGTGTTTTAAAATAGGGACTAGTAGGAGAAGGGTAATGATCAAATGGTTTGGCATGTCACTGTTATTAGGGATGACAACATCACTCGCCTATGCAACCACTTTTCCTGGAAGCACGCCTCAACCACCAATTTCACCATCGTCTTCACCTGCTACTTACAATACTATAAAAGCTAGCAGCCAAACCCAAAGAACTCAGAAACTGGTAAATAAAGCTATTGCCTATGTTAAAAAACATGGCAAAATGGCTGCCATTTGTGAGTTTAATAAATTGCACGGCCGCTTTCATCACGGTAGCGACTATGTTTTTGCTTTTGTTTGCAATCAAGGTGAAAGTAATGGTATTTTTGTTGCTGATCCCATTACTCCACAGTATAACTTTATTAAGCAGACAGATAATCCACTGACGAATGGCATAGTAGAAGCGATTGAAAAGCAACCGAGTGGCATCTGGTATCAATATTGTTGGTACGATCCGAAAACCAACCAATTTGAAAAGAAAGAGAGCTATATCAAGATGATTCCAGAAGAACATCTCTGCGTTGGCTCCGGCTACTACCTTAAAACTGAACGCTGCCTGAATCCCGCCTTATAGTGCTAAATGGCATTCTATTTATGGAACTTAATTGCAATTCGATTAATTTTTTACTATGATGCGATAACGATTTTACACCTAGTTGACGTCAACACGAAAATACAATACAACTACATAAATTGATAAACAAGGAAAAATACCATGGGACTGATAATGCTACCTTCACGAGACAGTCATCGTCAGGCAATACAAAAAGCCTATCGTTGTGATGAAAATGACACTATTAATAACTTACTTAAACAGTTACAACTAACCAGTGAAATTGAAACAGCTATTCAACAACGCTCAACCCACTTAACCGAAGCTGTACGTCACTACCAACATGGCAGTAATACGCTTGATGCATTTATGGGTCATTATAGTCTCTCGAGTGAAGAAGGTGTTGCCATCATGTGTCTAGCTGAAGCACTACTACGCATTCCCGATAAGCAAACAATGGATGATTTAATTGCCGATAAGTTAACTGGTGCTGATTGGGCTCACCATCTAGGTCAAAGTGACTCCATGTTTGTGAACGCATCAACGTGGGCATTGATGTTAACTGGAAAATGTCTAACACCCTCGCAAGAAAATAATGGTCTCTTAACAAAAAGTTTTAAAGGTTTTCTCAATCGCAGTAGCGCCCCAATTGTTCGTACCGCAGTGATGTGGGCAATGAAAATCATGGGTGAGCAGTTTGTCATGGCAGAAACTATCGAAGCAGGCATTAAACGTGCTCAACAACAGCAGCAGCGCGGTTATAGCCACTCCTATGACATGCTGGGAGAAGCAGCGCGCACAGCAGCTGATGCCGAACGCTATTTTAATGCTTACATGAATGCTATCAATGCTATTGGTAAAGCTGCGGATAAAAGTTCAGTGATGGACAACCCCGGGATCTCGGTGAAATTATCGGCCTTACATCCGTGTTACCATTTTAGCAAACGTGAACGCATTCTTAATGAACTCACACCAAAACTATTGACACTAGCACAGCAAGCTAAACTGCTTAATATTGGTTTAACTGTTGATGCTGAAGAGGCAGAGATGTTAAGTCTCTCACTCGATATCATCGAAGCAGTATTTTGCCACCCTAGCTTGAATGGTTGGAATGGTTTTGGCTTAGCGCTGCAAGCTTATCAAAAACGTGCTTGGGCAACGCTTGACTGGCTAATTGCTTTAGCAAGAAAAAATCACAAACGCATCATGGTACGTCTAGTAAAAGGCGCTTATTGGGATAGTGAAATAAAATCCAGTCAAGTCATGGCAACAGCAGACTATCCCGTTTTTACTCGTAAAAGTGGCACCGACATCTCATTTCTAGCTTGCGCTAAAAAAATGTTAGCGGCGCAAGATGCACTCTATTGTCAGTTTGCAACACACAACGCCTGCTCTGTGGCAGCAATTATGGAATTTAGCAGTGAAAATAGTGATTATGAAT
>JANQHY010000315.1 GCA_028282395.1 Gammaproteobacteria bacterium | reverse complement strand
TAAATTCTCTTTTGCTTTGATGAGTGTATAACCATGAGGAACTTTTCCTAATTGTGTAAGTTGTCGTTTAGATAGAATAATAATGGTATTGCTAGGGTTATTGCCGAGTTTGCTAACAGCTGAAGGTAGCGCATCTGCTTTGACTAAGTTGCCATATTTAACCAGATTAGGGGATTGTAAATAAAGTAAGGCATGATCATTCCTAGATAGCATGACAATATGCCACTGGTTCCATGGCTGTGTTTTTTCTGCTTGAGCAATAATCTTTCGTGCTAATAGCGGCGGCCCACCATCTATTGCTACGACTGGGTAGAGAATAAAAAAGATAATCGCGCATAGGCTAATAGCCCCGATAAGGGCGCGTTTGAACCATAGCATGGTTCGCGGTTTTAAGGTTTGTTGCCATTGTAGCCATTCAGCAATAATTAATATTGCTAATGGCATCAGCGGTAGGACGTAGTAGCTGCGCCGTGAGCCGCTTAGGCTGAGGAAAGTAAAAATTAGCAGTAGTGCCCAATAAAGCCAGCGGCTATTGGGCGATAACTTGGCCCAGCGTGCAGGGAGCCGTATTAGTGCGATTAATAGAAGCGGTGCCCAGGGCAGTGTATAGATGGGTAGGTAGACAAAGTAGGTGTAAGCAGGATTAGTGTTATCAAATGGATGGACGTAACGAACAAAGTTTTCATGGAAGACCTCGTATAAACCATTTTCGTGGTAGTTAGCGCCGCTCTGAGTGGTAAGAAGTGTTGACAGAATAAAGGGTAGAAAATAGACAATTAGTCCTGGTATTGTAGCTGCGAACAGTTTGCCATAAGACTGCTTGCGCCAGCGCTGTTGGCTAATTAAGTCAGGCAGTAGTGCCAGGGCAACCACTACCGGGGCTAAGAGCCCTTTGCATAGCGCTGTTAGGCTCAATATGAGAAAAAACAGACAGTAAGCACGCCATGATGGTGCTTCACGATAGCGAAAATAGCATGCTAATGCCAACATAATGCCAGCCAGGTTTAACATATTGGCGCTAGCGGTACGTGACCAGAAAAGGAAATAGTAGGTTGAGAGTAATAGCCAAGCAGCTAACATCGCGGTGCGGCGATTGAAAAGTGTTTTGCCTAGCTGATAGGTGGCCCAGAGTGTGGCAGCGCCAGCGAGGGCGCAGGGTAGGCGGATGGCAATGCTGTTAAGTCCGCCAGTAATATGTGCGGCAACAATGATTAGCCAGTAAGAGAGTAGTGGTTTGTCATAGTAGTTGTGGCCATCGAGAAAGGGGTGAAGATAGTCATGGCTAGTCATCATATGATTAACGATCGCGGTCCAGCGCGTCTCTTGCGACCATACAGCGCGCTGGCCCAACATAAAAAACAGCATTAACAATGTGATAACGATAAAAATAGTGCGTTTATGTCTAAATAGAGGAGTGTTTTTCATGAGGAGGTGGCTATATATTTAAATATTTAGGTGTTATTATTTATTAAATATGTAATATTTTGTATAAATTTAATCGCTGTGATTGCTTTTGTCAAGCGTTGTCGATCTCTTGGCTAGCTTTTCTTAACTTTCAAACTTAGCGGGAATGTTTTACTATCACGGTCGGCCTTTAATAACAGTTGTGGGAGGATATTATGGTAACCAATGAGTCTCAGTTTACCGTTGAGGAAGCTATAGAGCCAGAACAGCTGCAACTGTGTTACCCGGTGGTACAGGAGTTGCGCCCCCATCTAACGGATGAAGAGGTATTTGTCCAACAGGTATATCGCCAGCGCTCACAGGGCTATCGATTGATGTACATTATGGTGGATAAACAAGTGGTGAGTATTTTAGGCTATCGTCTGAGTGAGTGTTTGGCTTGGGGCAAGATACTTTATATAGATGATTTTGCTACCTATTCGAAGGCACAAGGCCATGGTTACGGTGGATTCATCATGCGTTGGGCAATAGAGCAGGCGCGCGCTAAGCAGTGTGATCAAGTTCATCTCGATACCGGACCAACGCGCCACGATGCTCATCGGCTGTATTTGAAGCAGGGGTTTCAGCTTAGTGCTTATCATATGGGGATGAAATTATAACTTAATTTTTAACAGAAGTTGATTAAGTAGTAATGGGCTTGATTTTTTTTACCAGTTAGTGACATGATAGCCCCGATATAACTAGATAGATAATAAGTGATAGGGTCATGATAAAATTTTTAAAAAGGAAAAAAACTGAACAACCAGCAGCTGATACTGTTGCACAGACAGAGGAAGTGCCACAAAGTGATGAACAAGCCCTTAGCATTGATACTGCGGCGCAACAACCAGAGTCAGTCGCTGAATCGACAGCCTCTGAGGCTGATGCACCGCCCCCTGCAGCTGAGCAGAAACCTGTAGAGCAAAAAACGCAGAAGCGCGGCTGGTTTAAACGGTTGACCGGCGGGTTAACGAAAACGCGTCAGCAGTTGAGCGAAGGTATTGCCAGTGCTGTATTAGGTAAGAAAACGATTGATGATGAGCTGCTTGAGGAGATAGAGAGTCAGCTAATTATGGCCGATGTTGGCGTTGAGGCGAGTCAATATTTTATTTCTCAGCTTAGCAAACGGGTATCGCGTAAAGAGTTGGCCGATGAACAGGCATTGCTAGCAGCATTGAAGCAGGAGATGACCGAGCTGCTCAAGCAGGTCGAGCAGCCGTTTGAAACAACAAATGCAGACGGCCTTTTTACGATTTTAATGATTGGTATTAATGGTGCGGGTAAGACCACTACTATTGGTAAGTTAACCAAGCGTCTGCAGCTGGAAGGAAAGAAAGTGTTGCTAGCGGCCGGCGATACCTTCCGTGCAGCAGCGATTGAACAGTTACAGGTATGGGGTGAACGTAATAGTATTCCGGTCATTGCGCAACAGAGCGGTGCCGATAGTGCCTCGGTGATTTTTGATGCAATGCAGGCAGCAAAGGCGCGCAATGTTGAAGTGGTGATTGCTGATACTGCTGGGCGCTTACATAATCAGAGTCATCTAATGGAAGAGCTAAAAAAAATTAAACGCGTAATGGCTAAACATGATGCCGCGGCGCCCCATAAAACTTTATTAGTATTGGATGCAGGTAATGGTCAGAATGCACTGATGCAAGCGCAACGTTTTAATGCTGATATTAATATTGATGGTATCTGTTTAACTAAATTGGATGGCACAGCGAAAGGCGGTATTATTTTCTCAATCGCGAAACAGTTACAGTTGCCGATCTATTTTATTGGCATTGGTGAGCAAATTGATGATCTGCGTCCATTTGATGCTGCGCAGTTTGTCGAAGCGTTATTTTCATAAAAAGTGGAAAACTTCTTATGCATGCTAAAGAGAGCGGTTATCTTAGTGTGAATCCCCTGCAGATCTACTATGAAGTTGCTGGGAACCCGGAAGGTATACCGATTGTATTCCATCATGGATTTGCTAATTGTATTGCCGACTGGTATGACCTTGGTTACATTGATGCCTTAAAAGATCGCTATCAGTTGATATTGATTGATAGTCTCGGTTTTGGCAAAAGCAGCAAATCGCATGAACCACGCCATTATCGTGAAGCGCTATTGATGGAGTATACCATCAAGGTTGTGAGCCATTTAGGTTTGCAGCCAGGCGAGGCAGTTTTTTATGGTAACTCGATGGGTGGTAGACTGGGTTATGCATTGCTGGCTTATCATCCGCACTGGTTTAAAGCATTTATTATTGCTGGCATGCATCCCTACGGACCAACAGAGCTGGGTCCACGGCTGCTCGATTGGTTGCGTAAAGGAATAGATTATTTTGTTGACCAGCTTGAAAAGTTTCAACCGATTCCTGAAAACATTCGCCAGCGCTTGTTAGAAAATGATGTTGAAGCCATTTTGGCAGCACATGCGTATTATAGTGATCGTGAAGATCTTTCTGCTAAGCTTTGTGCAGTAAAAACAACGGCACCAATACTACTCTATGCGGGCAGTAATGATGTTGCGATTACCAAGCGTTTAGAGGGCATTGAGACTGCGTTGGTAGCGAGTGGAAAAAATGTCACATTAAAATCCATGCCTGGGCATAACCATTGTCAAACATACTGGAATGGCCCTCTGGCCGCAGAGTTTATCGATAATTTTCTTGAACAGTCTCTTCGTGTATGACATAAGCTATTGCAGGGGTATAGATTGGCATAACATTCTGCTAGAATTGTAACAAAAATGGGGAGATCAGTTCACTATGGCTAAAAAATCAACCAAGATTAGTATAGGCGTCATCGTTATTGCGGTGATTCTTTTTATTATTTTAGGCCTGCCAGCGATTACAGGGGGTATTGTCAAACATCAAGTTGATGCTTGGCAACGTCAAGTCACCTTTCCTGATAGACAGATAACAATTAAGATAACCAATTATCATCGTGGCTGGTTTCGTTCTAATGCCGATATCAAGATTTCTACCAAACAGCCACTGGGGGTCGAATCGCAGCTATTAGAGGGTAATAATAGCAACAGTGCGCCTAAACAGGTTGTGTTGAATGCACAGTTGCAGATTGCTCATGGCCCTTTTGCCCACTTGTCGCATCCAATTACTGGCCATAGCTGGTCCTGGGGAGCGGGTATGGCAAATGTCATTATGAAAATAACACAACCACAGCCCAGCCAGTATCCTAATTTCCCTATTTTAAAAGCACCGGTCATTGCAAATATGTTATTGAAATGGGATGGAACATTAGTGATTTGGATAAAGCAGCAGCCTGGTGTCGTTTACAAGGATCCTGATTCGGCTGCTCGGGCAACAATTAAAGGAATTCATAGTAAAATAGTGATTTCACGTAATTTTGATCGTTTTAACAGTCGTACGCAGATGAATGATCTGCAGATCCAGTTTAGTGATAATGGTCAAGCAGTGGTTGATAAAGCCACCCATAATCTTGATCTGCAGCTGCATAGTAATGGCATCTGGTATGGTAAAAGCGTACTAACTATACCGGCTATACGTTTTACAGTAATGTCAAAAGAGGCAGCACGATTAGATAATGTGGTCCTGACTTCTGGCAATGAACAGGCTAAGGATAATACGCTTACTGTGCGTGACCGTTTGTCGATTAGTAAAATATCGGTAGTGGGGCAGAAAATAGGCGCGGTTGATTTTGATGTCAGTATTGAGAAATTAAATCCTCAAGCATTTCTTAAATTCCGCAACCTTTATCAAAAATTGCAACAGCAGTTAGCAGGGATCTCCGCCGAACAGACGTTGGATGCGCAAGAGAAGCAGCAGATGATTGGCCAAATCCAGCCGGTGATTACTGATTTTCTCAAAGGTGTTCAGTTCCGCCTTAATACTCTGCAGTTAAAGACAAGAAGCGGCCAAGCGAAACTAACAGGTATGTTGGCATTGCCAAAAACGCAACCAGTAGAGCCGGCTAAAGTAACAGGCTGGAAAGGGTTAGTAGCGTTAGCGCAAGCTGCTAATGGCGAAGCTAAATTTACCATATCAGCCGGACTGTTAAATCAGGCCTTGGGTTTAGCGCAGCTTTCGCCACGGATTAGTGAAATGCTATCCGAGATAGCCACGCCACAACCGGAGGCAATGGCAGCACAGAAAAGTGGTCAAGGTGGTGGGATATTCTCAGTACTGCAAAATATGCAACGCCAAGGTAGAGTTAAAACGGCTCTGTTAGAGAAGGGTTGGTTGCAGCGAGAGGGTGATCACTACGTCATTCATGTGCGTTATCACAAACAGAGTTTAACAATTAACGGTCGATCATTAGAGAAACTGTTACCACCATCGCCGCCAGAAACTGTGATGCCGCCGGCACAGAGTCAGTCAGCGCCAATAAGACCACAACAAGTAGCGCAACGACCATATTATGGGCCACCACCCTCTTATTATGGTTACCAAAATCGACCCTCAATGGGTCAATAGAAAAAAGAGTATGGGCAGAAAAAACTCTCTTCCCTGACTCTTTCCCTTTTGCGAGGGAAGGATAATAAATTATTATGAACAGAGCGCTCATTCAACTCAATGAAACGCGTTATTTAAAATGTTTGGTAATGCTGTTGCCATTGATGAATTTTCTATCAGGCATATCAACAGACCTCTATGCGCCTTCATTACCAGCACTAGCTGACTATTTCCATGTTTCAGTCACTATGGTAAAAAATAGTATCACAGCAACGCTTTTAGGGCTTGCATTAGGGGCATTAATATTTGGTTTATTAATGGATGTGTACGGCCGAAAAAAGGTCATTGTGCTGACAGTAATTGGATTTACACTTGTTAGTTTTTATGCGCCTTTTTGTCATAATGTTGTTGAATTACTCATCGTCCGGTTATTACAGGGAATGGCTATCTCTACAGTTGCTATTGGTTGTCGTGCATTGGCAGCGGACTACTTTAGTGGAAAGCAGTTTCTTGTTGTTGTGATGTACACCTCTTTGGGATATGGTTTAGGGCCAATCCTGGGGCCAGTTATTGGCGGTGATTTGCAATACCATTTTGGTTGGCGGGCAAATTTTTATGCTTATGCAGTAATTGGTATCTTTCTTGTTTGTTGTATATTGCTATTTCTTAATGAGAGCATTGTCGAAACAGGTCAGCGCTCTGTTATGGTGGCCTTGAAAAGTTATGGCCGCATAGTTTGTCATCCAATGTTTATTGCTGGTGAAACGATTATCTCTATTATCCAGATTGAGATGTACATCTACCCAACCATTGCTTCTTTTTTAGTGCAGAACCATCTCGGTTACTCGTCTATTGTGTATGGCAATAGTGCTTTGTTTGTCGGATTAAGTTATCTTTTGGGAACATTGGCTAATAGAGTTCTACTAAAATATTTTACTCCGCGCCAACTAGTGATTGGCGGATTTGTACTATTTGCGTTTGCGTTATTTTGTCAGCTGATTTTTGCACAAGAAGTAGGATTGACGCTACTCTCTTTAGTTATTCCAATTTGTTTGATTAACCTAGCATTTGGCTTTATTTTTGCTAATATCCTCGGGACTTGTTTGCAACTATTCCGCGATAGCGCGGGTATGGCAGGGGCGGTTCATGCTTGTATGATGATGTTGTTTAGTTCAGTAGGCATTTTTATTATCAGTGGCTTTCATATTAGCCATTTATTGAGTCTATTTTTTGTTTATCTGCTTCTGCTATTATTACAAGTAGTATTGCTGTTTTCCTGTTTTATAAAGAAATTGGCATAAGAAGTGCCGGCTCATAAATAGTCATTTTCTTTTTTGCAGTGAATGATTGCTGTGTGTATAAGAAATATGCTATCCTCAAAGTCTATATAGTTTTTGACATGGAGATAAGGTATGGCAACCTATCAACTGCGTTTGACCGATGTAAGTTGTGCTAGCTGTGTGAAAGTTATCGAAGCGGCACTTGATGGTGTGGATGGTATTGATAGTGGGAAAGTCAATTTTGCCGAACGAACGATTACGATTAGTGGTGACGCTGAACCGGAAACGGTAATTGCCGCAGTAAAGCAGGCTGGTTATACGGCGGCACTTATTGATGGCAGCGATGAGGATCAGGAAGAGGAGATCGAAGCTAAACATTTTAGAGCCTTAGTTAAAAAGACACTCATTTCCGGTATTAGCGGCATTATTGTACTACTCATCGGTTGGTTACCATGGAGTCCCTCTCTTAGCGTTACTTCTGGCCAGTTAATTTGGTTAGTGATTGGCTTGCTGTCTGGTGTCATCATACTCTATGCAGGTGGACATCTTTACCGTAGCGCCTGGAACGCTTTTTGCCATCATCTAGCAACCATGGATACGCTTATTACTGTTGGTACGGGTGCTGCGTGGATTTTTTCGATGATTATTGTTGTCTATCCAAAACTTGTTGCCTCGGGGTCGCATGATCTCTATTTTGAAGCAGCATTAATTGTTATTGCTTTGGTGGATCTCGGTGCTGCATTGGAGATACGTGCGCGTGGTAGGACATCACAGGCCATCAAACGTTTAATCGGTTTGCAAGCAAAAACAGCGCGGCGAGTAGATAGTGATGGTAAAGAGGAGGATGTCGCTATTGAGTTGCTACAGACTGGCGATACTATCCGTGTGCGTCCAGGTGAGAAAATTGCTGTTGATGGTGAAGTGGTTAGTGGTCATTCAACAGTTGATGAGTCAATGTTAACTGGTGAAGCAATACCGGTGCAAAAGGAGGAGGGCGCTGAGGTATTTGGTGGGACTATTAATGGTCAAGGCAGTCTTCTTTTTAAAGCAACCAAAGTTGGTAGTGAAACTGCATTAGCACAGATTATTAACTTAGTGAAAAATGCACAGAGTAGTAAGCCACCTATTTCACGCTTAGCCGATAGTGTCTCTGCCTATTTTGTACCGACAGTATTACTAGTTTCAATTATTACCGCGGTGGTTTGGTTTAATGTTGGTGCAGCTGCTGGCTCTATTTTGATTGCCAGTATGACTGTATTAATTATTGCCTGCCCGTGTGCACTGGGATTGGCGGCACCTATTTCGGTCATGGTGGGAATGGGGAAAGCTGCTGAATATGGTGTATTGATTCGCAATGGTGAAGCACTACAGCTTGCTAGTAAGATTGATACGTTAGTGCTTGATAAGACTGGCACGATCACTCAGGGGCGTCCGCAAGTGGTTACGAAAGTTAGCCATGGCGATTTCTCTGAGGCGGATTTACTTAATTATGCGGCATCTCTTGAGCAGAGCTCTGAGCATCCATTGGCACGAGCAATTCTTGATGCTGCTGAAGAGGCGGGCTTATCCGTGCCAACATGCGAGGAGTTTAACGCTATTGCAGGGCATGGTGTGTCTGCTAAAGTTGACGGCAAAGCAGTACTACTGGGCAGTGAGCGTTTTATGCTCGAGCAGAAAATTTCTATTGGTGAACTGCAGCCGAAGGCGGATGAGCTGGCTGCGTTGGCGCAGACGCCGATTTTTCTTGCCGTGGATGGTCAAGCCGCTGGAATCATTTCAGTAGCTGACCCGGTTAAAGAGGATTCAGCTCAAGCATTAGTGAGGCTTAAAAAGCTCGGTGTTCGTCTGGTTATGCTTAGTGGTGATCGTCGTGCCACAGCACAAGCGGTTGCGAAGCAGGTAGGTATTGATGAGGTGATTGCCGAAGTATTGCCACAAGATAAAGCGAGTGAAGTAGAGCGACTACAGAAAGATCACTTTATTGTCGGTATGGTTGGTGATGGCATTAATGATGCACCAGCTTTGGCACAGGCTGACGTAGGTTTTGCTATTGGTGCTGGCAGTGATGTTGCTATTGAGAGTGCAGATGTAACGTTAATTAGTAATTCTATTCATGGTGTTGTTAGTGCAATTGCAATATCCAAGGTAACCATGCGCAATATTAAACAGAATATGTTCGGAGCATTTATCTATAATAGCGTGAGTATTCCTATTGCTGCAGGGATATTTTATCCATTAATTGGAGTTCTATTAAATCCAATCATTGCTGGCGCTGCTATGGCGGCATCTTCATTGACAGTCGTGAGTAATGCTAATCGGTTACGATTTTTTCGCGTAAAGGGAGGTAGCAAGTCATGATCACGGTTATTTTATTTAATGCTATTGCAGCAATATTGGCACTGTTAGTTATCTGGTGGTTCTGGTTAGTGCGAACAAAAACAGTTTCTATTGAGAATGATCGTGTGACAGTCTATGTTGAGAACGGTGTTTACTCCCCAAGTCGGATTAAATTGCCGGCTGGCGAACCATTAACAATAGAGTTTGTGCGTAAGGGTGCCTCTC
>JANQHY010000295.1 GCA_028282395.1 Gammaproteobacteria bacterium | reverse complement strand
CTGCCTCATCAGCAAAACCTAAACGACACGCTTTACGGCTATCCATCAAACTTGTAGAGAGAATGAGTGTCATAGCATTAATTCCGCCTAATAGTTTTGCCCCACGAATCATGCCGCCCCAACCTGGATGAATGCCCAATTTAATTTCAGGAAAACCGATCCGTGTTGAGCGCCCCTCTTCAATAATACGATAACGGCAAGCAAGTGCTAACTCGGCACCGCCACCTAAACAGAGACCATGAATTGCAGCAACGGTTGGCACGGTCAATTCCTCTAACTTAAAGAGTACTTGATGTGCTGGCCAGATCATCTGAAAAGCCTCTTCTTCATTTTTTGGTGTAGTGAACTGGTTGATATCTGCCCCAGCGGCAAAACCATTTTTTTTCGCCGAATGGATAATAACACCACGACAGTCACTGTCAGCAGCAATCGTATCAAGTAACTTATTAAGCTCTTCAAGGACATCGCGATTGAAAGTATTGACTGAACTATCAGCACGGTCAAACGTCATTACGATAACACCCTGCTCATCTTTTTCCATTTGCCAATGTTGATAATGCTCACTCATAATAGCTGTTCCTACGTTAATAACTCTTAATCCACCCGCTCAATAACCATCGCACCGCCCTGACCGCCACCTATACAGAGCGCTGCAACGCCGCGTTTAGCTTGTTTGCGCTGCAAAACATTTACCAGATGCAGAACAATACGCGCTCCACTGGCACCTAATGGATGACCTAAAGCAATGGCGCCACCATCAATATTTAACCGCTGCTGGTCAATTTCGCCAAACGGCTCATCCATTTCAAAATGGTTACGACAATAGCTCTTATCTTGCCAGGCAGCTAAACAGGCAAGTACCTGGGCCGCAAACGCTTCGTTAATCTCCCAATAATCAATGTCCTCACGATTGAAATTTAGCTGTTGCAACAGTGGTGTTGCTGCATGCACTGGGCCCAACCCCATTTGTCGGGCATCGCAAGCTCCCCAATTAACACCTTTAATTTCGGCTAATGGTGTTAGCTGATGGGTTTTAATGGCCGCCTCACTAGCCAGAATAAGACAACAGGCACCATCCGTCACCTGTGAACTATTTCCAGCTGTTACCTGACCATATTTCTTATCAAAAAATGGCCGCAGTTTTGCTAATTTCTCTGCAGAGCTATCGCGGCGTAAACCACTGTCATTATCATAAACCGTTCCAGAAAAATCATACATGGTAGAAATTTCAGTTAGATAATCATTATCAAGCGCTGTCGCCGTACGCTGATGGCTACGATTAGCAAATGCATCACTCTGTTCACGGCTGATCGCAAATTTATACGCCAAGATTTCCGCCGTTTGTCCCATATTCACACCGGTCAATGGATCCACTAAGCCATTTTTTAATATTGAAAGTGGGCGAAAAAAATCTTTAAGTGGCGGCTTCCACCATTTACCGCGCTTTAGTGCCATATTAACAAACCATTTTACTGCATGATCATTATACATCAGCGGTGCATGACTCATAGCATCTGCGCCACCAGCGAGCACCAACTCACTACGGCCACTAGCGATATTTTGATAGCCGCAATCAAGTGCTTGCATACCTGAACCACAATTACGCTGCACCATCCAGCCAGGCGTGTTTTTACCACACCCTGCCCGTTGCGCAACAACACGTCCCGTATTAAACTCATCTTTACCGGGCATTGCCCGACCAATAATCACTTCATCAATGACCTCTGGCGCAAATGGCATCCGTTTCAATACTGCCTTTGCTGCATGGGTAGCAAGATCGGTAGCAAAAAAGGGGCCAACCCCTTTTGCCTTCAGGAATGGCGTGCGCTTGCCATCAATAATGTAGACTGGTCTACCATTCATCTATCACTCTCCTTCTTAACCAAGATTATTTACCACGTGGTTGAAAATAACTCGGCGAAAAAACATCTACCGCTAACGCCTGCTCTTGCATAGCAAAAAATTCTGCCACTTCACGACACTGCGCTTCACTAAGAATACCATGTTTTTGTGCTAGGGTTAATTTTTCCTCATTGCGACTCTCTGGCGGAAATTTCCCAGCCTTCTCTGCCTGATAGAGCGTTTTTAATTCGGGCGCTAATGTAACCATTTTGCGAAACGCCAACTCAACACAGCCGGTAGAATCTTCAACCGACTCACCGATATAGCAGCTGCGCGTTATCCGCTCACGAAATGTTGAGGGCTCCATCATTTCTGTTGCCAGCTGACGAGTTAATTCATCAGCGGGAGGATGATAACGCCGACCAAATGGGAAAATAATAAAACGCATAATAGCGGCAATTCGCCGCCGCGGAAAGTTAGCAAAAAAACCCATCAGTGCCTCTTGCGCTTCGTAGATACAATGCTCCACTGCCCAGCGCAGATGCAGCAGATCATTTTCATCCCGTTCATGACTATCGTGATAATATTTCAATGCTGTTGACGCAAGATAGAGATAACTTAATAGGTCACCCAAACGAGCTGACAAATTCTCCATCCGTTTAAGTCGACCGCCTAATAACCCTAATGAGATATCTGTCACCAGCGCCAGTGCGGTACTCAATCGAGTTAATTTATAATAAAAGTGCGCATTAGTTGAGCCACGCTTGACACCGCGACAAAGTATATGGGTAAAACCCAAGCCAAACAGAAAACCGCGTGCAATATTGCTGATAAAAAAGCGTAGATGCTGTGTTAATAGGCGATCAAAATTTTTTAAGCCGCGCTTTTCATTTTCATCTGCCATTGCTTCCATCTCTTGATAGACAAATGGATGGCAGCGAATAGCGCCTTGACCAAAAATAATCAAATTACGTGTTAAAATATTTGCCCCTTCAACGGTAATGCCTAATGGTGCTGCAATAAATCCGTTGAGTATATAGTTACGCGGACCTGCCTGAATTGCTCGACCAGCATGAATGTCCATCGCATGATTAAGCACCGTGCGACCCAATTCAGTACAATGGTATTTGACGATTGCTGAACAGAGAGCAGGATTAGCACCGAGATCAATGCCACCAACGGTCATCACTCGGGCAGACTCCATCAGATAATTAAATCCAGCAACCTCGCCCATCACGCTTGCTACCCCTTCAAATTGACCAATCGAACAGTTAAATTGTTGGCGTAATTTTGCATAGGCGCCACTCATACGATAACTCAACTTACTCGCGCCGACATTAAGAGCCGGCAGTGATAAACCACGTCCAACAGCAAGGCATTCCATCAACATTGACCAACCGTGACCAATACGCTCTTTGCCACCAATAATAAAATCGAGTGGCATAAAGACCTCATTACCAGACGTGGGGCCATTGAGAAAAGCATGAAACACCGGAAAATGGCGCTCACCAATTTTCACCCCTGGGTAGTCTCCTGGCACCATACACAAAGTAATGCCTAATGAGGATTGATCGCCTAACAGATGATCGGGATCATAAAGTTTAATTGCTAATCCGATTAACGTCGCAATTGGCGCCAAGGTAATGTAGCGTTTATCCCAGGTGACCTTCATGCCAATCACCTCTTCTCCTTGATACTCTCCCTTACAGATAATGCCATAATCCTCCATATTGCCAGCATCACTTCCCCCAGCTAAAGAGGTCAAGGCAAAACAGGGAATCTCTTCACCGTTTGCTAGACGTGGCAAATAGTACTGCTGCTGCGTCTCTGTGCCATAACGTGCAATCAGCTCACCTGGTCCTAAACTATTTGGCACCATAATATCAACGGCAGCACTTAAACTACGTGTGGAAACCATACTAACGACTGTGGACTGCATCAATGCAGAGAAGCCAAGACCACCATGTGCTTTATCAATCGCCATGCCAAAAAAGCGCTCCTTTTTTAATAGCGCCCAAATCTCCTCTGGCAGATCAACCTGCTCATACATAATTTTCCAATCATCGAGACGCCGGCATAGATCTGTCACTTGATTATCAAGAAATGTCTGCTCTTCGGTAGTTAATGCAGGAAACTGCATCTGCTGTAATTTCTGCCAATCTGGCCGACCAGAAAACAGTTCGCCATCCCACCACACTGCGCCAGCTTCAAGCGCTTGACGCTCGGTATCACTCATTTTAGGGGCAATTTTACGCCCTAATCGCCATAGCGGACGTGTAATAAATGCACGGCGCAGCGGGGCTACTGTTGCAGCAATCGCTACCACTAGCATCAATACCCATAATGGTAGTAACAGTAACCAAGCAAGCAGATTTGCAATACCAAAAAACAGCAGGACAACAACAAATAGCAAGCTGGAGAGAAATGCTAAACCAATCAGGATAAAAAGTTCTGCAATCAATGTCTTGTCTCCTTCAAAGTGACTATGCTATCATTTTAACCATAGCTGAAGCGCAGCAATAAAGCAAGTAGCTGATTATTTTAAGGAACAGTCCTGAGGACTAAAAATTATGACGGATACTCCCCCCTCTTCTCAGCGACAGTTAAAACTCAAACAGTTTATTCCACTGTTAGTATTAATTATTGCACTAATTCTGTTTTTTGTAAGTGGATTACACCGCTATTTTACTTTTAGTGAACTTAAATTACATCATGAAGCGCTACACCACTGGAAAGATCAGAACTATCTACTTGCCGTAGGGGCCTACATGATCATTTATATGGTTGCAGTTGCTGTCTCCATCCCTGGAGCAACCCTGTTAACACTCATTGGTGGTTTTCTCTTTGGGCACTGGTTTGGCACTATTTATGTTGTTATCTCGGCAACGCTAGGCTCAGCAATCATTTTCATCGCTGCAAAAACCGCTTTTGCTACGATGTTGGAAGCGAAAGCTGGGGCTAAAATCAATCTCCTTAAAAAGGGATTTCATGAGAATGCTATGAGCTATCTGCTCTTCCTACGTTTGGTACCAATCTTTCCTTTCTGGTTAATTAATATTGTGCCGGGATTGCTAGCAATTCCGCTACGTACTTTTCTTATTGCCACATTCATTGGCATCATTCCAGGAAGTTTTGTCTATGTTTGGGTCGGTAGTGGATTAAATAGTGTGTTTGCTGAAAATGAAACACTCAATCTTAATATTATTTTCACTCCGAATATCCTGTTGCCTATCTTAGCACTGGCGCTCTTATCACTAGTCCCAATTCTCTATAAACGCCTTAAAAAAGGAAAAAAGCATGCCTGAGATAATGAAATGTGATCTCTGTATTATCGGCGCCGGCTCCGGTGGACTTACTGTTGCTGCCGGCGCAGCCCAGATGGGCGCCAAAGTCGTTCTAGTTGAGCATAATAAGATGGGTGGTGACTGCCTAAACTATGGCTGTGTCCCCTCTAAAGCGCTCCTGGCTGCCGCACACGCCGCTGAGACAATGCGCCGTAGCGATCGCTTTGGCATTACTCCTATTGAGCCCAATATTGATTACGCTAAAGTGCAAGAACATGTTCATCGGGTTCAAGCTGCTATTGCCCCTAATGACTCTGTCGAGCGTTTTACTGCTCTTGGTGTCAATGTTATCAATGGCCATGGGCAATTTCTCAATAGCAAACAAGTCAGTTGTAACGAACAAATTATTGAAGCAAAATATTTTGTTATTGCTAGTGGTGCAAGTGCAGCTACACCTGATATTACTGGACTTGATCAGGTCCCCTTTCACACCAATGAAACGATTTTTACTCTCACACAACAGCCAACACGATTAATTGTGATTGGTGGTGGCCCGATTGGGGCGGAAATGGCACAGGCACATGCTCAACTTGGTATTGCAGTGACTCAGCTGGTGGTAGGAGAAATTCTCCCTAAAGATGATCGTGATATGGTTGCTAACGTGCGCGCAGCGTTACTTGAAAACGGCATTGAATTGGTTGAACATGTCGACAATATTATTGAGGTCAAACAAGAGAACAATGAAATTGTTGTTACCTATGCTTGTCAAGGCAAACAGCAGCTAGCACATGGTTCACATTTACTCCTTGCTGCTGGGCGCCGGGCGAATGTTGATGGACTAAATCTTGAGGCTGCGGGGATTGATTACAGTAACCATGGAATCACTGTTGATCGCCGTCTACGCACTAGCAATCGCAAAGTATTTGCTATTGGTGATGTTACCGGTCCATTTCAATTTACCCATATGGCAACTTATCAGGCAGGTATTGTTATTCGCAATACGTTATTTAAATTACCCGCAAAAGTTGATTATCATGCAGTGCCTTGGGTAACGTATACGGCACCAGAAATGGCCCATGTCGGATTACAGGAACAGCAGGCACTAGAAAAAGATAGCAAATGTCGCATACTAGCAATGGAGTTTAGCGATAATGATCGTGCACAAACAGAAAAACAGACCGTGGGAAAAATTAAAGTCATTACCAACCATAAAGGGATCGTTATTGGTTGTGATATTGTTGCCGCACACGCTGGCGAACTGATTCTGCCATGGGCTTTGGCAGTACAAGAGAAAATGTCGATTGGTAAAGTTGCCAACCTTATTGCACCCTATCCCACTCTAGGCGAGATTAGTAAGCGTGTCGCCGGCAGCTATTATACACCGATGCTATTCTCTGAACGAACAAAAAAAATAGTAAAATGGCTGAATCGCTGGTTTTAACCATTCCATCGTCTCGCGGCTTGTCCGCGGGATCCAGCAACAAGTCTAATAGTGACTTTCGCACTGAATTGCTTCGCTGCGCTCGCAATGACAACGGTGCGCCATTTTTTCCTCTCACAGGAGTAGAGCTTTATCTCTTCTCTTCCGCAAGAAAAAAAATTAGCAAAGGGAAAAGAAAACTAAAAAAATTGAAGAAACGTATCCATTAACAAAACTAAAAGGTTTTGATAATTGGTCTAAACTGCGGTGCTCTATGGTGTTGATGTTGTGAATGATGTGGATTACGCAGGACAGTATTAGGCTGCTGCTTTCTGGCATGATGGAAGTGGGGCTGGTGATCGCCATGATAAGTATTACGAGGCAATTTTGTTGTCAACTTTCTACCGTTAGTAGTTCTATTCTGTGGCAAGTGCGTAGTACTCCCTCTAGCTTTATGTAACCAATGATTATCCTCATTAGTGTTTCCATGCAGATCACGTGCTCGATAGCGTTTCATTTTCTTATTCATTAAAACAGAAGAGGTACTCTTATGCCTCCGCTTGGAGATACTCTTTTTCTGCGGGATATAGAGACTCTTACTACGCATTTTTTTCTGTTTCGCGTTTGCTCGCCCAACATGTTTAGCAACTTTATCGGAACGTTTAGAGAATAATTTATTATCTGCCTTATTATTATGCTTACTGGCTTCATGATTAATTGCTTCTGCTAAATCAGGATTTTCGCTAGCAATACGTTTTACAGCCTTATCAATATTAGCTTTTGCTGAACTCAAGCGGCTCATTACTCCAGCTGACTCTACATCATTTCTTATGGCTTTACTCGGCTGCCCCTGCTCCAAATATGTTGCCAAATACAGTGTGTTATTGATTGCCTGACGTATCACCTGCTCACGCTCTGCTACATCCTTAATATCATCAAGATGTTGATTTTGTAAATGTTGATTCAAGCCATCTCCATAACGATAGAGACAGTCGATATCCTCAGGAGTCAAATGGTCCATGCCACTAGCTGCCAAATAGAGTGTTGCATTCATTGCCTGATTTACAATCTGGTCACGCTTATCTATATCGGCAATACTACCAAGATTTTGGCTTAGCAAATACTGATTCAAACTCTCTCTATGGCGATAAAGAGAGCCAATATCTTCAATGGTTAAATTATCAATGTTATCTCTAGCAAAGTCCCTAATCAAAACTGCAGGTAGGTTTTTAGTAAATTTATCACTTTTTAGAGAGTCAAATAATTCATCAATCTTAGCCTGTTTAATAGTTGTAATAATTGCCTGGCGTACGATCTGTTCGCGCTCGACTACATCCTCAATATCATCGAGATGCTGATCTTGTAGATATTGATTCAGGCTATCTCTATAGCGATAGAGATAATTGAGATCCTCTATGGTTAAATCGCGCACATTGTCCTTAGCAAAATCTCTAATAAGGGTCGCACAAAGATTTTTATTAAACTCACTACTTCCCAAAGCGTTAAAAGCTTCATCAATCTTACCCTGCTTGATAAGGTTTAATCTATTTTGCGCCTGTATTCTGACATAACGCTCTTTGGCATTGTCCATCTTTAATAATCCATTGTGTAATTTCCCCATCGCCCGCTTTACTCGCTCATCATCAAAATCACCTGCAAGTATTAGTTTTTTTAGTTGCTCATGCTCTTTACCAAGATAATTGACCTCTAACAGATCTCTTAAAGCTGAGATATCCTCCTTATCACTTAATTTACCATTCACAAAGTCAGCCTTTCTTTTAATCTGCTCTATTTTATCTAAAAGTGGTTTCCCCCTAACGAGACCCACAAAACCTCTTAAATTATCTAAGCGTTTCTTTAACCCCCAGTCAGTAATTTTTCCATCTTTACGCAATGACTCCTTGATCAAAGTTTTATCCTCTTGACTAAGCATATTTCCTTGCATAAGGGTATCTAACTGTTTAAAAAATTTCTCAGGAATTTGATAGTTCTCATCATTATCTTTTACCATTTTCAGAAACTCAATCAAATCAATTAAATTTGATACTTTCTCTACCTCTTGTTGGAAAACTTCATCCGTTAACGATCGGTTAATCTCCAACTCAAGTGCAGCACGGCCACGCCGATAATTATTATATTTGTCAGGCGTAGTGGTATAACGACGATTACTCATGATTTCTTCAGGAAGATAATCCTCTGTCAAGCCATTGTAATCATCAACAATATCTCGATTAATGGTAGTAACGTCACTATAATCAGCCTGACTATCCTGATCAATATACACTGGATTGGAGCCATCCTTCTCAACACGCCAATCCTGTTTATAATCCATCAGGAAAAAGTCCCACTCGCTCTGTATTGCCATCTGTTGCTCAACAATGCTATCAATCTTACGATCTGCTTCAGCCCGGGTCATACGTCCACTCGCTACTTCGTCAGCATATTGTCTCACCAGCTCGATAAAATCCATACTACCACATTTTTTCTCGACTCTTGTCACAACTGGAGACATATCTGCTCGATTAATACTCCCTTTATCGCTAATATCTTTATCAATATTATCGTTCAATATAGCTGGGACACCAGCTATTGGATTTTTTGGTGGTTTGCGTGGCTTTTTACCTGGTAACTTAAAGCTCTTCAGCA
The DNA here is from genome assembly GCA_028282395.1 of Gammaproteobacteria bacterium. The sequence goes on along the minus strand of JANQHY010000295.1, from coordinate 1,540 downwards.
CTTCGCCATCTAAATCTAATACTTTACTTAATCCTGCTTCACTGATAACTGGTAGTAGATAATTAGGTTGGCCTCCAATCTCGCGCCTTTTTAACCACTGCCCCACTGTTTCTGTGTCCTGAGTTTTATCAACAACAATCTCTGCTTTACCACTCTTAGTAACTTTCACTCTTGGCGGATCATAAGGCAGATAGTTCTCATTATCATTTTGTTTATACTTCTTATAATTACCACGATATTTTTCTAGTTCTTTTTCTAAATCAGCAAAATCATCTGCATTACGATCTGCATCATCAGGCGCAATTACAACATATTTTCCATCAGCGGTATGAATCAGCGATGGTTGACGTGCAACATAATTTGCTAAAGCATTATGCTGTTTCTTCTGCTGTGATTGATCAATATGATTAACTAAGGCTGCTGGCAATATATAGAGATCACTATGTTTTTCATTTTGCTCCTTCTCCATTCGCTCCTGTTTATCAACCCAATCAGAAACTGTCCTTGTGCCCTTTTCTAAAATATCTGCTAAATCTTGTTCCGAATCATATAGCATGTTTGTGCCATAAAATACGGTTAGCTCCTTATTAGCATATTCATCAAAATTTTTACTCTGCCTATCGACTTTATACGGCGCAAGTGCTTTTTTTAACCCTTCTGGCCACTGATCTTCGTCACCAAACTGCTCATTTAAAGAATTAGTCGATAGGACTACAACGTCTTTATCATTACTATACGTACGTTTGTCTGTAGCATTAAAATACTTTGCTAAAGAATCATAATTTTCTGGAGGTAAATCTTTGTAATTAAAAGACATTTTAGAGACCTCACTATAGCAGGAATCGCTATTATTGGCTAATTATTAAATACCGTAGAGTTATTTAAATTATACTATAGTTTACAGATTTTTTCAATGAAAAATTACAGATTAATCAATAAGGTCAAAAACTTTATTGTGATCCTTGTTGTTGCTGACTAGCTAAGCTATTGATATCAATATTTCGATTCAATAGCCATAATACGATAATACTTGGAAACCCGGCAATAAACGCCCAAATATAGAAAACAATCCAACCCACATGCATGACCAATACTCCCGCAATCGGGCCAATATAGACGCGACCCAACGTTGCAACTGCCGATAAAAAAGCAAACTGCGTAGCACTATAGCGATGATCACATAACGCCATCAACATAGCTAAAAATGCCACTGTTCCCATACCACTACATATATGCTCAACAATCACTGCCGTAAAGAGCATAAAATAGTTTTTACCAACGATGGCTAGCAACAGATAACTCAAATTAGACAGTGTCTGCAAAATAGCAAATCCCATTAACGCTGTATAGAAGCGTGCGCGCAACATAATATAACCGCCGATGAAACCACCAATAAGGGTTGAGAGCAGCCCCCCTGTTTTTGCCACCCAAGCTAAATCCTGCAAACTAAAGTGCAATCCTCGTAAAATAAAAGGGGTGGTAAGCGAAACAGTGAATGCATCGCCTAACTTATAAAACAGCACAACTAAAAGAATCATAA
>JANQHY010000273.1 GCA_028282395.1 Gammaproteobacteria bacterium | reverse complement strand
TTGATGCCAGTGAAACGTTTAATTAATTGACGTTTACCTGTCGCCAGGGTAGAGATATAAATCGCCATTTTATGGTTTTCAAACGAGACATAGGCAATTTTTTTGCCGTCGGGCGACCATGCTGGTGACATAATGGGGGCGGTTGAAGTGAGCAGTGGTTGAGGATGCTTACCATCAACATCAGCAATAACAAGTTGGTAACGTGTCGGTTTTCCTGGTTGACGTTGTACAGCAATATAAGCAATCGAAGTGGAAAAAGCGCCGCGAATATCAGTAAGCTTATAAAAAATGCGATCGGCAATGTGGTGTGCCAGCGCGCGCTCACCATTAGCAGAAATAATATAGCGTTCATAGATAAGAACCGGGTCAAGTGAAGGATTAACACGCGCTTCGGCAACCGAACGAAAATGGAGTAGTTGTCGTGACTTGAAGGTATCAAGTAACAAATAACCGACACGTAATTTTTGATTGGGTGCTGGGGTGATATTACCAATTAGCAGATTATTAATCTTTAATTTGCGCCAGTCACCGAAGGCTACGTTGCTAAGCTGTGTTGGCTGCTGCGGCAGTTTATTGGTGGCCATGACGGCAAACAGGCCGCTATGATTGAGATCATTAGCGATGACGGTGCTTATTTGATTAGGTTGGCCGGCAAACGGCACAATAGCAATCGGGCTAGGTTGTCCAAGCCCTTGTGTTAATTCTAGGTCCAGTGCTAGAGCAAGTGAAGGTAAAAGTAAGAGAGTAAAAATAGTTGTGTAAAATATTTTTTTCATCGCATTAGCCAGTTTAGTTTTCTCTATTTATGTCACCGTATTGATGATACGATGGTAGCATTCTTTAAGTAAAGTAGCACAGTGAGTGTTGAATGAAAATAGTTGAGATTTATAGTAATAATGGTCGCTCCTATTTTAGGGAGATTGAAACTGCTGGAGCAATAGAGCGAGAGTTGGGCTGTTATTCAAATCCGTATGCCGTTGAGACGATGCAATTTCGTCAATTTGATGATGGTTGCTATTTTGATTGGCACCCTGCACCACGACCGCAATATATTTTTTATCTGCAAGGTAAGGTCAAAGTGACAGCAAGCGGTAATAATGAATCACGTATTTTTACTCGTGGTGAGATCCTGTTTGCTAATGACACGACAGGAAAAGGCCACATTTCGCAGACATTGAGTTGCGGTCGCGCAGTTATTATCACTGCGGCATTAAGTAGCAACTAACCATCGCGATTGCGCTTGGTGACATAATAGTAGAAATGGACGCACAATAGAATAAAAACGACTGTGCCGATCAGGCTCGCCCATTTACTGAAATTGCTACTGACTACAGCCAACGGACTAGCTTTATCAGTCAGGGTAATAATAACAGCCAACAGAATACCAAAAATAGATTCACCGACAATTAAGCCACAGGCAAAAAGAATGCCGCAGCGCTCGGCAAAGAAACGTTTTTTATTATCAAATTGCTTTATTTTGCGTTTAATAAACCAAGAGATGATGCCTCCTAATACTAAAGCTGATACCAGCGCGATAGGAATATAAATGCCGATGCCAACACTTAATACCGATAAGCGTGGCCATTTCAGGGGTTTTAAGATAAAACGATCAATAATTAGCATGGCAATACCAATAGCCATGCCAATGAAAACCATATCCCAATTCATATAATCACCAACAATGCCTTTGGCAATTGTCGCCATTAATGCTGCTTGTGGTGTATTCAAGGTATTGTGTGTATCAATACCGATATGGGGCGCCAGGTCAGCAAAGCCATAAGCCTGGTAGAGCGCATTTAGTACCGGAGCAATTACCAGTGAGCCTAGGATGACACCCATGATGAGAGCCACCTGCTGTTTCCACGGCGTTGCGCCGACGAGGTAGCCGGTGCGTAGATCTTGCATGTTATCATTGGCAATCGTAACAACGGCGAAAATTGCCGAAGTGACAAAAATTGCTAGCGCAACAATAAAGTGGCGGTGATGGATAAAGGTGACACGTTGTTTAAAAATTAGATGAAAAGTGAGGGTTAACAGAGCAGATACGATAATAATAATGATAACGCCAATTCCCGATACTGGGCTATTGGAAGAACCAACCAATCCCGCCATATAGGCGCTAACACCGGCAGCCGCAAATCCGACGACTACTAGCATTAGTGTGCATAAGATCGCAACCATTAAGAAACTGGTATTACTCAGTAGGGTATAGTGAGAGATAAAATGGCCGAAAAGTGTCATTAATGGAAATAGTAGTAGGATAGAGGTGATAATTACGGTACGTGCGGGAATGTCACTATCATTAAATGAACGCATATGCAGAGCAGACCTTGATGAGCTAAAAGATTGTGCTAAAGGTCGCAGTAAAGTTAGCAATGCCCAGAGTACTGAGATGCTGATGGTGCCGATACCGATAAAACGTACTTTAGAAACCCAGATTTTAAGCGCAAAGTCACTAATTGCCATGGCGCTAGGAGCCGTGTGATGGAGAGAGAGGATTGGTACAGCAATCCCCCAGCTGATTATGGCACCAATGAGTAGTGCGATTGCAATCTGAATACCAATCAGATAACCAGCACCAATTAACGCCGGCCCTAGGCTAATTCCCCAGCCACTAACGACGGCACCAATTTTGCCATAGAAGGCAAGCTGTTGACCAAAAAGTTTGAGACCATTGCTAAATAGGGTAAAGAGAAAAGAGACGACTGAACCAAGTGCAAGGTTTTTAATGGGTTCATTGGTAACTGGGATAGTTGGGTCAGTCGGTTGATTTAGGCTGCCTACTTTTAAGACCTCTGCGGCAGCGGTACCTTCTGGGTAGGGTAGATCTGAATTGACAACCAGCGCTTTACGCAGTGGAATGGTGAACATGACGCCAAGTGTGCCACCAAGAGAGGTCAATAAAAATGTTTGCCAAAAGGAGAAGTGATGCCAGGCACCAATTATCACCAGAGCAGGCAGCACAAAAACAATTGCAGAGAGGGTGCCAGCAGCGGAGGTGATCGTTTGAACGATATTATTTTCTAGAATATTAGAGTTATTAAAAAGGCGTAGTGCCGCCATCGAGATAACAGCTGCGGGAACCGATGTGGCAAAGGTGTACCCTATTTTCAGGCCAAGATAAACATTCGCTGCAGTAAATAGTATGGTTAACAGCGCTGAAAGCAGTAGGCCGCGTATAGTTAGTTCAGGTAAATATCTAAAATTATTCATTAACTGTCTCGGTTGTATTGTCCTTAGTCATTAATACTATAATGCTGTGGTGATACAGCGCTCATTTTTAATATAGTAGCCGGAGCCGACACAAAGTTTCTTCTCCTTTATCATTTGAATGTAACTACGCTTCTGTTCAAAGTAACCGGTCTCTGGATCGTACCAGCAGTAGTGGTACCAAACACCGTTTGGCTGATGTTCGACTGCTGCCATGATGCCAGCAACTAGGGGGCTCATCAGGCGTTGCTGGAAGGTGTGCTGTGGTGCCGAGGGTGAGGCGACAAAAAAGCCATTATTGTCACCATCATTACAAACGAAAGCAAAGATATAACGATTGCCATGATGAAATGTGCCTTCAGCTTGGTTAAACAGGCAGGCAGCTTTAATACGGCCATGAGTTCTAACATAGGCAGCAGCTTTTTCAACAAATGCTTTGGTTGCAACCGCTTGCTTGTTGCTATGTTGTGAATGGTCGATAGCGCCATTATCCATAATACGTGTTTCTGTAGCAGTAGTAGATTGTTGGGCAGTTGTGGGGGTGTGATAGGTTGCTGAATGGGCACTGGCTAGTGAGATAGTCGCAATGGTGCAGAGCATCAAAGCAGTTAACCCTTTTTTCATAGACTTCTCTCCTGTACTAGTTGCTACGGCTCGATTATTACCTTATCGCACTGTATCTACGATCAAAATAGTAGCAGTGATTACTGTTTTTGGCAAGATAAAATCGGCCTAATAGCGCGATAATAGCGGATGAAACGGCGAAGAGGGAGGTGCACAATAGAAGAATATGTCCAGTAAATTCACATTTTTTGAAGAAAGATTGTCAATTTTATAGGAGGTTTGGTACAATCATGCCAAAGTAATTTATGAAAGGTGGGTGAAAATGAAAGCAATTAACTATTTAATCTCTATTGCAGCAATGCTTGTTTTGACAGCTAGTACAGCATTCGCAGTAACAATATCCTGTCCAGCATTGCCAAAAGGCTCGTATGTTGATTTGCAGAAGATACAGGATAACGGTAATACATGGGTGTTAGTTGTGCTCTCAGAGCCACCGAATTTTACGTTGAAGTCACCTTTCGATTGGAAACCCTCAACGGGTAGCGCGTCGTCACCTTATCTTTACAAAATTGAAGAGGTGAGTTCACCTTATAATGCTGTTTCCTGTACTTATAATAATGGCGATAAAAACAACCCACTGGCATTTCAGCTAGTTGTCATGAATCAGATGGGGCGCCACTATTCATGCACTGATCCAGAGACGCCAGGTAGCGCAAGTTGTAAGGATAATCTATTTAACATTGACAGCAGCAGTGCTGCTATCAGCCATAGCCTGATTAACTGAATTAAATTGTTTTGATAGTTTTCGCGGGTTGCTAATCACAACCCGCGATGATACATTAATTCTGAGTTTATCCTTTATTTCGCGATAAATTGATTACCGTCCTATTAGATTATGCGTATCCTATCCATAGAATGCGCACAATAAACGTATTGCTCGAACTGATCTCTTCTATGTCGGATTCTATCCTCTCTCTACCATAGAATTGAGATGGTTATGGCAATAGGCGGTTTTTTCTCTGCTATCGGTTGTCCAGTTAATCTTCTCTTAAAACCGGGTGGGTTTTGCAAGTGTGATTGCTGGATGACAGATAGTGGGGGCTCTGTCCAACGATTAAGAGATTTTTCGGGGAATCTTGACAGTAATAAACTGGCATGCTACGATCGCCCATATTTTGAACAAATAGCCCTAAATACTTTTGATAAGGTATTTAAATATAGAGAAATTTTGGAGGTAATATAATGAGGTTGTTAGTATCTGTTTTGTTAGTATCGCTACTATCTTTAGCGGGTTGTGCTTTTTCTCCGGAGCAGGTAAAACTGCAACCGCAAGTGAATGTACAGAAGCAGAATATTGGCCAGGGTAAGCAAGTTTCAGTTCGCGTTATTGACGCACGTCCTCATACTGATCTTGGCGGTCGTGTTTCGGGTTTTGGTCCCACTGCAAAGATTAGTTTAGCCGACAATCTTAACAAAGTTGTTAAAGATGAAATCTATGCTGGTTTGAAAAATTTAGGTTTTCAACCAGTTCCATATAATCCTCAGGCACAACGTCAGTTAACTGTACATATCACCAACTTGGATTATCGCTCTCGCTCTGGGTTCTGGACTGCAAATATCTCGATTAACAGCACACTGGAAGCGTCAGCAGTTAATGGCAATAATAGCTATGACCACGTATACAGAGGCGATAGCGAACATAGAGTAATGGTTACGCCAACATCAAATTCTGACTTCCAGAATATCAATAGCGCGTTGTCAGCATCGTTGAATAAGATGCTTAATGACCAGAACTTGATGATTTTCTTGAAGCGATAAGAAAGATTCGTTAGGTTTTTTCTTCTCACCTCTCCCACTTGCCGTGGGAGAGGTGAATAAGGTAAGGGAAATACCAGTGTGTTATTCCCACTCAATTGTTGCTGGCGGCTTACCAGAGATATCGTAAACCACACGTGAAATATTGCGCACCTCATTAATGATGCGTAGTGAAACTTGGTCAAGAAAATCATATGGCAATCTTGCCCAGCGCGCAGTCATGAAATCAATGGTCTCAACAGCACGTAAAGCGATAACTGGTGCATGACAGCGGGCATCGCCAACTACGCCGACCGATTTCACCGGCAGAAAAACAGCAAAGGCTTGGCTAACACTGTCATAGAGATCAGCCTTTTTTAACGCATCAATAAAAATAGCATCGGCTTGACGCAGTGTTTCTAATGCGTCGGCTTGAATTTCTCCTACCATCCGTACAGCCAATCCCGGTCCAGGGAAGGGGTGGCGGTAGATCATCTGCCGCGGTAATCCCAGTGCCAGGCCGAGTGTACGGACCTCATCTTTAAACAGTTCGCGCAGTGGCTCAATTAAATCAAGTGCTAGCTCTTCTGGTAAGCCACCAACATTATGATGCGACTTAATGACATGTGCTTTACCACTCTCTGTTCCAGCGGATTCAATAACATCAGGATAGATAGTACCTTGTGCTAGCCATTTTGCTTTTGGTAATTTTTTTGCTTCCTCTTCAAATATCTCAATGAAGGTATGGCCAATGACCTTACGTTTACGTTCGGGGTCGTCTATACCGGCCAAGGCAGTGAGAAAACGCTCTCTGCTATCCAGACAGTGAAGATCAATTCCCATATGTTTGGCAAAGGTGCGTTCAACCTCCTCTGCTTCATTTAAGCGTAGTAGGCCATTATCAATAAAGATCGCCGTGAGTTGATCGCCAATCGCTTGATGTAACAGCGCGGCAAGTACGGATGAGTCAACACCGCCAGAGAGGCCAAGAATAACTTGGTCATCACCAACCCGTGTTTTAATATCAGCGATTAAATTGTCGATAATATTTTCCGTCCGCCATAAATCACGACAGCCGCAAATATCGCGAGCAAAGCGTTCAAGAATGCGTTTCCCTTGTGGGGTGTGTGTAACCTCAGGATGAAATTGCAGACCAAAATAGCGTCGTTGGCTATCTTCCATTGCTGCAATCGGCGCATTGTTGCTGTAACCAATGGTTTTAAAGCCAGCGGGAAGGTCGGTGACATGATCCCCATGGCTCATCCATACATCAAGTTGCGCTTCTCCGATGCTGTTAATTGCATCTTCGATCTGTTTGAGCAGGAGTGATTCACTATCATTGACAGTAAGTTTGGCATAGCCAAACTCCTGGTGATCTGCCGATTCAACTTTGCCGCCAAACTGGCTAGCTAGGGTTTGCATACCGTAACAGATGCCGAGGATCGGACAGCCAAGCGTAAAAACTATTTCTGCTGCACGTGGTGTCGTATTATGACGCACACTTTCTGGACCGCCGGAGAGAATAATCCCTTTAGGCGCTAACCGTTGAATAACCTTTTCACTAACATCATAAGGGTAAATTTCACAATAAACACCACACTCGCGAATGCGTCGTGCAATCAATTGTGAATATTGCGAACCAAAATCAAGAATTAAAATAGCATCGCTATGGAGGTCTGCTGTGGCTGCGGATTTTTTTTCTTTCTGCATAAATTTTCTACTTGTTACTCTCGTTCTAATCGGTAATTTGGTGGCTCTTTGATAATACTGACATCATGGACATGGCCCTCACGCACGCCCGCAGCAGTAACGCGGATGAATTTACCTTGTTGCTGCATTTCGACAATGGTGGCACTGCCGATATAACCCATGGCCGAACGTAATCCGCCCATTAATTGATGAAGAATATTGAGAACGGTACCTTTATAGGGGACACGTCCCTCAATACCTTGTGGTACTAGTTTGTTGGCACCATCTTTATTATCCTGGAAATAACGATCACTTGAGCCTTGCGCTTGCGCCATAGCGCCAATTGAGCCCATACCGCGGTAAGATTTAAATGAGCGGCCTTTATAGAGTTCTACTTCGCCGGGAGCTTCATCGGTACCGGCAAAGAGGCTGCCCATCATCACGGTTGAAGCGCCAGCAACAATCGCTTTGGCAATATCACCAGAGTAGCGAATACCACCATCAGCAATAATTGGTACGCCACTCGCTTTAAGCGCTTTTGCTGCTTTTTGCAAAGCAGTGACTTGTGGCATCCCGACGCCGCTTACCACGCGGGTGGTGCAGATTGAGCCAGGGCCAATGCCGACTTTAATTGCGTCAGCACCAGCATTGACTAGTGCGGTAGCTGCTTCAGCGGTGGCAACGTTACCGGCAATGATATCTGTTTCAGGGAATTGCTGTTTTAACCAGGCAACGCGATCAATCACTGACTGGGCATGACCATGGGCGGTATCAACGACCAGTACATCAACGCCGGCGTTAACGAGTGCTTGTGCGCGTTCTTGGCAATGGGAACTGGTACCAATGGCCGCGCCTACGCGTAGCTGGCCCAGCTCGTCTTTAGCGGCTAATGGCTTCTCTTCTGCTTTTTTAATGTCTTTAACGGTAATCATCCCGCGTAAATTAAAGTCGTTATTAACCACCAGCAGTTTTTCAATACGATGCTTATGCAGCAGTTCGAAGATGGTTTCACGCGACGCACCCTCGTTAACCGTTACTAGTTGCGACTTAGGTGTCATGACGTTGGCAACGGGTTGGTCGAGCTCAGTGGCAAAACGCAGGTCACGGCTGGTGACAATACCGACAACGCTTTCACCTTCAACAACGGGTGTGCCGGAAAAATGGTGTTCTTCAGTCATGGTTAACAGTTCGCGTACCGTCGTTTTTGGCGTGACGGTTAGTGGCTCTTTCACAATGCCGCTTTCGGATTTCTTTACCTGACTAACCTGCTGGGCTTGCGCCTCAATAGTCATATTTTTATGAATAATACCGATGCCGCCCTCTTGCGCCATGGCGATAGCCATTGAGGCTTCAGTTACAGAGTCCATCGCAGCAGAGAGTAGCGGAATGTTAAGACGGATATTTTTTGTTAGTTGGGTGCCAAGATTAGCCTCTTTAGGCAGGATGGTCGAGTGACCAGGGACAATCAAGACATCATCAAATGTTAGCGCCAACTCTATCTCTCGCATTATATTGTCCCCCTGGTTAGATAAAATTAACCGAACAGTATACAGTAAAGCAATCGGAATACAACCCCTTTGCTGTAAGTGAAAGGGTTGTTGAAAAAAATAATCGTTGGCCTGGCTCCGCTTCGCCGTTGTCGCACAGCGCCAATACGCTGTCTTCCTGCGGCCCCAACGCCGCATCATCGCGCGGCTCCAACATTCCGTCGTCCCGTGCCCCAACCCCCGTCGTCCCACGGCTTGTGTATGAGGAAGGCACATGGGTAACACTTGTTGCCCATGTGCCTTCCTCATACACTTGTCCGCGGGACCCAGCAACAATGTTGATAGTGGCTTCAGTGCTGGATGATTTCGCTGCGCTTGCAATGGCAAAGGGGAGAGTTGAGCGACGACAATAGACGTGGCAGAGAGGTAGGCGAAAACTCTTTTATCCACCCCTTTACCGCTACGGCACTAAACGATATCATGGTGCTAATAATTTAGAGAGTATGACTATTATCATGAGTATTTGGCATCGTGACTATTCTCTGCAGGAGCTTAATGACTCGCGTAGAGAGACCCTGGATAACCATATTGGTATCCGTTTTGTTGAGATTAGCGCCGACACTCTGGCAGCGACTATGCCAGTAGATCAGCGCACCCATCAGCAGTTGGGGATTATGCATGGTGGGGCCAGTTGTGTTTTGGCTGAGACAGTGGGTAGTGTTGCTGCTAATTTAGTGGTTGATCGTGCCTATTTTTACTGTGTTGGGCTCTCTATTAACACCAATCACATTCGCTCGATTAAGCAAGGGACAGTTCGTGGTTGCGCAAAAGCGCAACATTTAGGGCGCTCTACCCAAGTGTGGAACATCCAGATTCATGATGAACAGCAACGGTTGATCTCAACTACACAACTTACTATGGCAGTGTTAATGAAAAAACGTGAGGGCCATTAATTTACTATGGCCAATAAAATTACCTTTAAATCTGATGTCCAGCTCTATAAGCGTCTACTTAGCTTTATTCGCCCCTATTTTATCTGGATCGTAATTGCCATCGTTTTTAATGGTATCTATTCTGCGGTTGACTCCGGTTTTATTTATGGATTAAAACCGATCCTCAATCATGGTTTTATTGACCGTGATCCACGTATTACGTTTTGGTTGCCGATTTTAATTCCATTTGCTTTTTTAATACGTGGTGGTGCCAATGTTATTGCTGGTTATGCGATGTCATATGCTGCGCGTAGTGTCGTTATGCGTTTTCGTCAACGCATTTTTGATCATCTGTTGGCGTTGCCAGCAACGTTTTATGATAGCCACTCAACAGGGGAGCTGTTGTCTATTATCCTCTATAATGTTGATCAGTTATCAAGTATTAGTGCTGATG
>JANQHY010000246.1 GCA_028282395.1 Gammaproteobacteria bacterium | reverse complement strand
ACCAATATCGCGAATACTATTATGCAGACGGCGTTTAATCACATCGGCTACATCAACCTGGAGAAGCAGGCTCATGCCACCACGGAGGTCAAGGCCCAGTTTCATCGGTTGGCCACCAATTTTACGTAACCACTGCGGCGTAGCGGGGGCGTTATAGGATGCAACGATGAATTGGTTGCCTAACGCTTGTTGTAGCACCTCTTTGCCTTTCAGCTGATCATCAGCACTGTTGAAGCGCACAACAATATGTTTATTCTCTCGTGTGATTGCTGTGGTTGGCAGCGAGGCTTTTTTTAATGCTTCGTTCACCTTGGTCACAGCCATCGCAGAAGGGTTTTGCCCCGGTGTGCTGCTAGAGATCTGTACGGCTGGATTTTCACCAAATAGGTTAGGTGCCGCATAAAGGGCTGCTACCAGTAGAATAATAATCATTAGGACATTAAGCCAACGCGGGGTGCGATTTAATACCGCTTTTGATTTTGGCAGTTGCCGTTTAAAATCGAGCATCGTACTCTCTGTTGCTCCTTTGGATTATGATTTGGCTTTATTATTTTCGTTAGCGCTGCTCTCTCCCTTCATTGAGCCTTTGGGTAGGATATTCACAACTGCCTCTTTGCGCAGTTTGATAGTAACCCCTTTGGCAATTTCAATGTGGACAAAAGCGTCTTCCATTTTATTGATTTTACCGACAATTCCACCATTAGTAGTTACTTCATCACCAATATTTAATGAGCCCATTAGGTTTTTCTGATCCTTCATGCGTTTACTTTGTGGACGCCAGATTAATAGGTAAAAGATAAGAATGAAGGCCAATATCATCAGGCCAGAACTGAATAGTGGGTTTCCCTGTTGTGCGCCATTAGCGGCGGCACCGGTTGCGGCTGTTGCTGCGTGCGCAGTTGAAAATAAAAGTCCCATGATTTCCCCTTAGTTAGCGTTAGAAATGCGCTGATTATACCAGAGTGAGCAATTCCCGCAAGCGAAATCGCTATGATTGACAGTTAAGCAAACTGCTGTGCTAGCTGTGGGAAGGTGTTCTGTTCAATAGCTTGACGAATGGTTGCCATCAGTTGCTGATAGAAGTAGCTGTTGTGTAGACTGGCTAAGCGCTTGCCAAGCATCTCATTGCATTTGTCGAGATGGTGAAGATAGGCGCGGCTATAGTTTTGACAAGTGTAACAGTCGCAGTTGGCATCGAGGGGCTTTGTACTGGTTTTATGTTCACTATTGCGGATGCGCACCACCCCTTGTGAGGTGAAGAGCTGGCCATTGCGGGCGTGGCGAGTTGGCATGACACAATCAAACATATCCATACCACGTGCGACGGCTGCAATTAAATCCTCTGGCGTGCCAACGCCCATAAGATAGCGGGGTTTGTCGCGCGGCAATTGTGGTTCGAGATTGTCCAGCACTTCATCACGCAGTGGTTTTGGTTCTCCTACGGCCAGGCCGCCGACGGCATAGCCATCAAAGCCGATCTTCAGTAGACCAGCCAGTGATTCTTGACGTAGGTCAGTAAAGACACTGCCTTGAACAATGCCAAACAGCGCTGCAGGATTGTTGCCATGGGCGGTTTTGCTGCGTGCGGCCCAGTTTAATGATAGTTGCATCGATTTGGCCGCGCCTTTTTTATCAATTGGATAGGGCGTGCATTCATCGAAAATCATGACAATATCTGAACCGAGTGCGGTTTGTACCGCCATCGACTCCTCTGGGCCCATAAAAATTTTATCGCCATTAATGGGCGACTGGAAGGTGACGCCTTTCTCACTGATTTGGCGTAAGGTGGCAAGACTAAAGACCTGAAAACCACCAGAGTCAGTGATGATAGGCCCTTGCCAGCCCATAAAGTCATGTAGGTCGCCGTGCAGATTAATAATATCGCAACCTGGGCGTAACATAAGGTGAAAAGTATTACTCAGGACAATTTGCGCACCTGTTGCAGCGATATCATCAACTGAAAGAGTTTTAACTGCACCATAGGTGCCGACCGGCATGAAGGCCGGGGTGTCAATGACGCCACGCGGAAAGGTCATGCGGCCACGGCGGGCGCTGCCTGAGGTTGCAAGTAGGTCAAATTTCATCATGGCAGGCAATGTAACACAGTTTTTTGCGCAATAAAATAGACAGACCTTTCGCAATTGCGATGAGTTGATTTATCTGGCAATCGCGCTACACTGCTTGCTCCAGCCCCTTTTGATGAGGAGAGAGTATGATAGACGATAAGGTAACAGATAAGTTAGCTAACCATATTAGCGAGATGATTACGCTATTGGGTGACGATGCGCAGCGCCCAGCATTAGCGAAAACACCAGTTCGAGCAGCAGAAGCGCTACAGTTTTTAACTCAGGGCTATCAACAGGATCTTGATAAAATTGTTAATGATGCGGTCTATCCATCCACCGTTGATGAACTAATTGTTGTTCGCAATATTGAACTCTACTCACTTTGTGAACACCACCTACTACCTTTTATTGGTAAGTGCCATGTTGGTTATCTACCTGCCGGTAATGTGATTGGGTTATCGAAAATAGCACGTATTGTCGATCTGTTTGCGCGGCGCTTACAGATTCAAGAGCATCTAACACAACAGATTGCTGAGTGTGTGATGACTGCTACTGGCGCTAAAGGCGTAGGGGTTATCATTGAAGCGCAGCACCTCTGTATGATGATGCGCGGTGTGGAAAAACAGAACTCATTGCTGACTACTTCAGTGATGCGTGGAACGTTACGTAGCGATGATCGCACCCGTAATGAGTTTTTAACGCTAATTAAAGGATAATATGACCACTGAACAGCAATTATTGGATTATTTAGAACAGGTTCGTATGCGTCATCCGAAAGCGATCGACCTCGGTCTAACGCGGATTGGTGAAGTGGCAAGGCGTCTGCAGCTAACAAAATTTCCTGTGCCAGTGGTCATGGTAACGGGTACCAATGGTAAGAGTAGTACGGTTGCGATGTTAG
>JANQHY010000154.1 GCA_028282395.1 Gammaproteobacteria bacterium | reverse complement strand
AGTTACGGATTTGAGATTGGTTATAGATTTCCACCATTTTTCTGGAATGCCAGTTTAAGAGCATCATTGAGCTACGATGACTTTTATGATTTTGAAATGCGTTTTGACTCACTCAAAAGTAATAGTCCGGATGTGCAGGAGCAGTTCGTTGCCCCAGCAGATAGTAAAATTGTCTTGGTTAACTTATATATTGATTCACCTAATATTGGTAGTGAGCAGTACCACGCTAACTTCTATCTCGGTGGTGGTATAGGTGGAACCTATAACAAGGTTGACGAAGCAACAAAAACCAGTGCTAGTGGTGTTCGTATTGTTACACCGGATAGTAAAGCCGAATTTGCTGCTAAACTGGACTTTGGAATGCGGATCAAAATGTTTGCCCACACTTACATTAATGTCGGTAACAAGCTCTTTTATCTCGGTGAATTTGAGTCAGGCACAACAGTTAATAATATCGCTAGTCAAACTGTTGTTACAAGATCAGCCACAACAGCAGATGACACCTATGTGGATGAGCCTTATGTTGGGCTAACCATCTTCCTTGGTTCCAGTAATAGTAACGTAAATATGTTGTAACCGCACTGGGTTCATAAAAACTTTTTAAGCGCTTTATTTTAGCAAATGATTACTGTAGAGTAGTTGACTAAAACAGTAGGGAATTACTATTCCTCTTTCATGCGTGTTTATTATTTGGTCAAAAGACTAAAGAGATAGGACAAAAGTTATGATGTCAGCAAATTCTACATTGGTGGTGGAGCATGAGGATAACACGTTAACTTGGGCGAAGTGTGCCAAGTATTTTAAGTATAGTTTTATTTTTTTACTAAAAGCGCTATTAATTTTTGGCTTCTGTATCGTGATTGGTAGCCTGTCAGCACTTGGGCTTTATGTCATGGCACCGATTATGTGGGCGGTTCTAGCATCATTTGCTATTGCAGCGTTAGTTGAAGGGCTGGGTGTTGGTTCTAGTTATCTCAATCGCTTTTTTGATAATTTACTTGATCCAGGTCGTTATAAACGTCAGCTATTGGCAGAACTACTATTTGAGCAGAACGGCAGTCAGTTGGATGAGCCGTCACAAAAGTTTGTCGATTACTATAAACGGGTGAATGATAAAATTACAGAGTTTGAGGGCTATTTAAAAAATTACTATGGCAGTAAAGAGTTAAAACAGCGTTTGGCACGCTTAAAGGCACATAGGCGAGAAATAGAGCAGAAGATTATTGCTCAGATTGAGGCAGAGCAGCCACAGTGTCAACTTGAAAACCCCTGTTTTAAATTATCAAACCATCTTACCTTCACCTGGTCAAAAGATAATGTTAATAAAATTAAAGCACGAATTCAGAAAGTGAAGCGGGCAAATAAATTTGCCCTTTGTTCAGCGCTGTTAGCTGGAGTAGGATTTGGTTTTGGTGCCGCCGCAGCGTTAGGGTTAGCATCGACAATTCATAGCGCCATTTTTTATCAACTGTTTGCTTTTATCGGTTTAGGCGCACTGGTTAGTGCGTTGGGACCGATAGGTTTGGCCATTTTGGTTGGGTTAGGGGCGTTGGCTTACGCTATCATGGTCTATCAGTCAGTTCTTGATATGGTGCAAAACCCGTTTATTTTACGTAAGTGGCGTGAGTTTAAAGCGTGTTGGCGTGGGACGAATGAATATAGTGGCAAGAAAAGAGTATGGATTATCTGTCGAGATCTGTTCCTGTTTCTGTTAGTGACGGGATTAACGATTTTAACTGCGGGGAGTTTTTGGTGGCCGGCAAAATATTTGGGTCCGGTTATTATGGGCCTATTTAGTATTGGCTCCTGGGCCTATAAATTTAATGCCGCGGTACAGACCATTGAGGTGTTAAAAGGAAAAGCAGGCAACCCCTTTAAAAAAGCCTGGGTTGAGATCAAAAAGTCGTTTTTCGATACGTGTGCGGCGATTAAAGCGGCCTGGAATAGTGAGAACTTTTTTGATGGTTATAATATTTTTAAATTACTCGAGTTTTGCAATGTTTTTAGATTAGCAAAATATACGACTATTGCTATTGCCGCTAAATTGCTGTTTTGGACCCATTTTATTCCCGTTGCCGTGATTGGCGATCGTTTTGCCGGGTGTGCTATTTCTAAAGCTGGCCATGCTGGAATGAGTGTTGCATATGGTAGCAGTGATTTCTTTGAAGACGTTGGTCCCTATTGGTGTAGAAATAACAGTGATAATGATGGCGATGATGATGAAGAGGATTTAATCATTGAGCGTTATATTTGGTGGCTGCTGACACCGCTAAACCTATGTGACTTTTTATGGCGCTTAACAATGCGCTCATTAAGCTGGCTTTTTTATGGCTGCAATCGTGGTAACTATTTATCAGAAGTACTTTATGATAGTTACTATTTAGCGTTTTATGGCAAAAACCTTATTCATAATGATAGTGAGCGCGCGCTTGAGAAAGGTTTTAATCAGTTGCATAGAATGAATCCTTTTAATGTACTAAATTCGCCATCAAATAGTAAACCACAGTTGGAAAATAGTAATGTCCAACAACGTCATGCCATGACAATAAAAATTCCTAAATCATCATTATCGAGTAATAATGGTTCGATAGATAACCTGACAGTAACGTTTACGAATAGTATTCCAAAAGATAGTGAATTTACCCCAACTTAGGCAGCTTATCTCGTCACCGTCTCTTAATCAGCAAAACTAATTGTTTGGCGAATATCGTTGAGTTGACAGGCGACCATAACAAGGCGGTCGATACCAAGTGCAACACCCGCACAGTCAGGTAGACCATGAGTCAGTGCAGCGAGGAGAGATTGATCAATAGCAATATCACATTGATGAGCAGCTCGACGCTGTTGGCGATCATGTTCAAATCGCGCGGCTTGTTCTGTTGCATCGGTTAATTCGCGGAAGCCGTTAGCAAGTTCTAGTCCATTTATGTAGAGTTCAAAACGTTGTGCTACACCATTTTCTATTTTTGCTAATGCTGATTGGCTGACAGGGTAATCGTAAATAAACGTTGCTTGTTGTAGGTTGGGCTCAATACAGTGCGTTAATAAAATATTTAACCAGTCATCGCGTGAAGTAATGTTAATAGCATCAATATTGTGTTGCCGGGCAATCGTTGCTAAAGTTTGGTTATCTGTTTGGTGCGGATTAATATTGAGATGGTGTTCAAACAGTGCTTGATAACTGAGGCGCTGTGCCGGTGCGAAAGCAAACAGTTGGTGCAGTAGCTGATCTATCTCATCCATCAACTGGTGGTGGGTAAAACCAGGACGATACCACTCAAGTAGTGTGAATTCACGCTGATGTTGATTGCCGTGCTCTTCGTGACGAAACGCTTTACTGATCTGGAAAATGGCGCCACTGCCCGCTGCCAATAGTCGCTTCATAGCGAATTCGGGCGAGGTCTGTAGATAACCGGCATCCGTTTTAATACTTTCGATATGGGGGTCGGTAACAGTCGTTGCAGATAGCAGCGGTGTTTCTACTTCCAGTACCTGGCGTTGTTGGAAAAACTGGCGAATAGTATCAAGGATGGCCGCACGTTTTTTTAGCGTTGCCAATGATGCGGTTGGTTGCCATACTTGAGACATTTGTGTCGGGGTGAGTTACTCTTTTACTCGTGAGACGTACTCATTGGTGCGAGTATCAACCTTGATCAGTTCGCCCGTTTGCACAAAGAGTGGTACCCGTACGACCGCGCCTGATTCTAGTGTTGCTGGTTTACCGCCCGTGCCAGCAGTATCACCTTTGACACCGGGATCAGTTTCACGAATTCTCATCGTGACAAAATTTGGCGGCAGTACCGCTAATGGTGCATTGTTCCATAATGTTAACTGGCAAATATCGTTCTCTTGTAGCCATATTTTTGCGTCAGCAACCGCCTGTTCGCCAACCTCATACTGTTCAAAACTCTCGGGGTGCATGAAATGATACTTTTCACCATCAAAATAGAGGTACTGGACCTCGATGTCCATAACATTGGCGCCTTCAAAGGATTCACCTGATTTAAAAGTTTTGTCGATGACACGGCCGCTTTTTAGGTTGCGCATCTTCATGCGGTTAAAGGCTTGCCCTTTGCCAGGTTTAACCATTTCATTGCTGATAACAAGATAAGGGTCGCCATCAATCATGACTTTCATGCCATTGCGAACGGTGTTGGAAGTATAGCTTGCCATGAGTTTTTTCTGCCTCTAAGTGATTAATTTGCCTGCGATCATAACAATTTCTTTGCGAAAGAACAAGACAGTTGTCGAAGACCCTCTCGGTACTCAAGCGTTTCTGCATAAGTGCCACTGCGCACTTTGTCGTCGTGAGATGCCCGCCTACCGTCGTCGTCGCTGAGAGGTCCAAGCTCCTCGGGGCAACGGGAGTGGTTGCTGCAGGACGACTTTGGCGTGGGGCACGAAGATTCGCATTTTGATCTACATTAGGTATATAATCCTAAATTCCGCAGTACCCACCTACTGCGAGAGTGGGTACTGCGGAATTTAGGATAATCGGCTTTAGTTAAAAAAGGGCAGTTGATAAATATATTAAAAGCCCTCATTTTCTCGGAGATAAGGTTGATGCAGACAGTTTTGATCGTTAATAGTCGTGGTCGAGGTATTATTGATATTACTGCTGAAGTAATCGCTAAGTTAAATGATATCGATAGTGATCAGAGGTTGTGCCATCTCTTCTGTCAGCATACCAGTGCAGCACTGCTACTTTGTGAGAATGCTGATCCACGGGTAAAAAAAGATTTTGATGGCTTTATGACCCATCTGGTTACCGATGGTGATCCGCGCTATACCCATACTGATGAAGGCGAGGATGATATGGCCGCACATATTCGTACTGGGTTACTGCATAGCGATCTTACTATTCCTATCATGGCTGGTAAATTGGCATTGGGAACTTGGCAGGGCATCTGCCTGTACGAGCATCGCTATGACCCTCACCAACGCCGTATTATTATTACCACTATTTAGGTAATCATAGTGAGCAATGTTTTTGCCAGATAGATAAACCCGCCGACAACAACAATTGCAACAACATAGAGGGCAATAAACCATAAAAGTTGTTGGTAAAGTTTTTTACATTTAGTACTCAAGGACATCTTTCACCTTCCCACGAAAAATATGATAAGCATAACCGGTATAGCAGAGTAGAATTGGCAGCATGATAATCGCGCCAACTAACATAAAAATCAGTGTACCGCGCGGTGCCGCTGCTTGCCACAGTGTGACTTTGTAGGGTATCGCATAGGGGTAGAGATTAACAATAAAGCCGATGTAGGGGCAGAGGATAAGAAAAACTGCCAGCCAATAGAGTGCAACTTCACGTTTCTTATAGAGTGCAGCACAGAGGAGTAGTGCCAATATGGCAGTAACCAGTGGTAGAAAAATGAGGTAATTCCAATGGTGTGGCGTAAACCATAATCGATGCAGTTTTGGATGCACAAATGGTGTCCATAGACAGATAACTAAAATCGCTGCGAAAATCAGGATCACAATACGGTAGGCAAGTTGATACATTTTCTCCTGCATTTTGCCCTCAGTTTTGAGAATTAAACGTGTGCTGCCGAGTAGTGAATAGGCGACCACTAGCCCCAGGGCGGTGAAAATGGTGAACGGATTCAAATAGTCATGGGGGCGATCAAAGCCGAGTACCATATTGCCAACAATCGTCCCTTGAATCAGCGTAACAACCAGCGATGCTAGGAAAAATAGCCGATCCCACCACGCCTTAGCTTTTGTCGCCTTAAGCCGAAACTCAAATGAGACACCGCGAAAGAGAAGAAAGATTACCATTAACATTAATGGCAGATAGAAGGCTGGTAAAATTGTGCTGAAGGCTAATGGGAATGCGCCATAAAGTGATGCGCCACCGAGCACCAGCCAGGTTTGATTGCCATCCCAGGTTGGTAGAATCATACTAATAGCAAGGTCGCGCTGCTTTTCTGATAGCAGTGGCAATAATATGCCGCTGCCTAGAGTAAAGCCATCGAGAATAACATACATAATAATGATAAAACCGATAATTATTGCCCAGATAAGTGGTAGTGTTGTCATGGCTATCCTCCCTCCTTAGTAACGGCCTGCATATAGTTGAAGGGTTGTTGACTGAGACTTTCTATAGCGTCTGGTCCAGTTCGTAAAATCTTGCCAAGATAGCGGAAGTAGAAGATGCCAAAAATAATCCCGTATACGATGATTAGCAATGCCAATGATAGTATGACATGCCAGACAGTTACCGGGCTAGCGGCATCACTAGTTCTGAGCAGATTATAGACTATCCACGGTTGACGACCGGTTTCTGCAGTGAACCAACCAGTGAGAATGGCAATAAAGCAGAGCGGTGAGCACAGCCCGCACAGAATTAAATACCAACGACGGTCGTAGAGGCGTTTGCGCCAACGTAGATAGAGACCAATTAGGCCGAGCAGGAGAATAATAATCCCTACTCCGACCATTATGCGGAAACTGAAAAACACAATGGGAACATAAGGGCGATCTTGTGAGGGAACCGATTTTAGTCCGACCAGTTCGCCGTCCCATTTATGGGTATTAATGACGCTGGCAAAATGGGGGATGCCAAGTGCAAAAAGATTTTTCTGTTTGTTCATGTCTGGTAGGGCAAATAGGAGGAGTGGCGCACCTTTCTGTGTTTGCCATACGCCTTCCATGGCAGCGGTTTTAATGGGTTGGTAGGTATGGACATTCAGGCCAACTTCATCACCAATAATGAGTTGTAATGGGATGAGAATAATAATTGCTGCCGTCGCAAAGGAGAGGCAGCTCTTAGAGAAATTGGTATGGCGCTGTTTCAATAGATAAAAAGCAGCAACGCCACCAACCACTAATGAAGCGGCGAGCCAGGCAGCAAGCATCATATGGAGATAGCGCATGATAACGGTTGGGTTAAAGACGACATGATACCAACTTGTGACAACAAAACGGCCGCCATCAAAGGTAACGCCAGCAGGGTATTGCATCCAGGAGTTGGCGCTGAGAATCCAGAAAGCAGAGAGTGTGACACCAACCCATACCAGTAGTGTTGCAGTATAGTGGAGTTTTGCACCCACTTTATTCCAGCCGAACAGCATGACACCAAGAAAGCCAGCTTCAATAAAAAAGGCCGTCATAACCTCATAAGTAAATAGACTGCCGAGTACTGGTCCAACTTCTTTAGTAAAGCCTGACCAGTTGGTGCCAAATTGAAACTCCATCACGATGCCAGAGACAATGCCCATACCAAAAGTTAGCGCAAAGACTTTGGTCCAGAATTTACAGATCAATAGATAGTGAGGATTGCGAGTTTTTAGCCAGATACTTTCCATAATGGCAAGAAATGTTGCTAAGCCAATACTAAAAGCAGGAAAAAGAATATGAAAACTGACGGTAAAGGCAAATTGAATGCGTGAAATAAAAGCAGTGTCAAGTGTCATAGTTTTCACTCCTTGCGACTTCATCCGTATGTTTATCTCTGAAAGTGCTGCTGCTATTCTAAATTAATCGCTTAGTTGCTGCAACTCCCTTACTTAATCTAGAAGTAAAGTTAACTAATCTATTTAAGATAATGATTATTAAGAATTTAATTTTTTATCAACGTAATATTTAATTAATCTTTATGTAAGACAATATATTTAAGAGTTAGGTGGTAAATAAATGAGGGAGGTAAAATATGCTTACTTATCAGTACAATGAGACGAGTTTGATTCATCAACACTCCAACAGTCAGAATCATAAAAGTAGTGTCGGGTCAGAACGACATCAGCATAACGGGCGTAGAAAGTCACGGCGCAAGGATAGCTGTCTTGATGAGGTAACTGAACAGATTTATCAACAGCGCGGCCAGGAACGGCAATTACTGGTTTCGAGGAGTATTTATGAAGAGTGGCGTGATAGAAAAGTTTTACAGAGTTATGTGCGCTACCATTTTTCTCTCTCGATAAGCCAAGTCGATGAGCTAAGTTTATCGCAATTGG
This sequence comes from Gammaproteobacteria bacterium, assembly GCA_028282395.1. The sequence continues at coordinate 6,803 of JANQHY010000154.1, read as the reverse complement.
AAGCATTTGCTTGCGCTGATCCAGCATTGTTAAAAAAAGGCGTATTTAAAAGCGGAATATTTACGTTTGAACAGATGAAACGTATTGCTAGGAGTGAGCAGGGTTCTGAAAAATTGGCGCTGTTGAGTAAGAAGATGGCAAGCGGTCATCAGCTCGGTTTTTACCTTTTTAAAAATAGCGATCATGTAAATCAATATGTCTATGGTGATCATCAAGATGAGGCGATTACACCTGATGACATCGAGGAGATGACCCTATCTCAGTTACAGGACTGTATGACTCAGGCTAACCAAGTGACACGAAAGGATAATGGCGCTTACTATTTAATGTTACTGTTGAGCCCAATTTTCGCTTTATGGGGGTTTATAAAAAATGCCTTCTCAAGTATCACAGAGAGCAGTCATCTTTCCACTTTTTGTGGCGCACTTTTTAGCAGTCACTACATAGGTGTTCCTGAAGCAGTGGATGTGACAGCAATTAGCCGGGCAGTTTGTACGATCTCTTAGAAATTGCCCTGAAATAATTTTGCCAGTTAACTGATTGGCGTCGACAGTTTGAGGAAAAACACAGTAAAAGTTGACCCATTTTGTCCGTTTTTTAATTGACAGATATTTCAAAATGGCTTGTGAAGATCAAGAAAACTGGCAAAATTATTTCAAAATAGTCTCTTGAGCAAGATATTTTAATTTTATTAATGATATGCCACTAAATTTATTGACAGAGCCGGTGAAGTGGATTAGGTTTAGCCTAAACCTGGATGGGCCAGGAGAGATTAAATTTGTTTAGTAAGCAAAATAGTGAGGATGAAAATCATGGCAGCTAGAAAAAAGAAAGCATCAGCAACAAAAACTGTGACACCAATGGTCGAAGTTAAAGAGCTTAAAGCTTGTATCGCGCAGTGTGAAAGTAAATTGATCAAAGTGTGTGGTAAAGCTAAAAGCCAACTTGATAAACAATTCACCCAAGCTCAAGCAAAATTGTCGAAAGCGCGGGCAAAATTGAAAGTTGCACGCGAGCGGTTAAAAACAGCAAAAGCAGATCAAAGAACTAAGAAAAGCAAAGCAGTTATAGCACGTGTTGCCAAAGCGACTGAAGCGGTTAAAACCTTAAAGGCAGAATTCCAAGCCTTGCAAAAAGTGGTACAGGCACTAAAAGTTGAGAAAGCAGAAATTAAAGCTGAAGCGCAACAACTGAAAGCTAGACAAAAAGCATTGCAGCAATTCAATAAAGCCTGGGCGAAAGCACAAAAAGAGAAAATTGCTGTCAAACGTAACAAACGTAAGAAGCGTGTCTCTAAAGCAGATGTGGTAGCAAAAACACCAGCTGTTGAAGAAATGGACATGTTTGAGTCAGCAGAAGAGCCTGTTACTGCATAAGTCGTATTGCTTCATTGCTTCCCACCTTTTGAGTGGGAGATTTTGAAAAAAATCGTTATCCCGCGGCTTGGCCGCGGGATAAAGCTACCTCATCGTCCTCCCGCGACACCTGCTTCCGTCCTCCCACGGTTTGTCCAGTGTTGTTGCATAACTATTGCTCTATACGCCGTCGCCGTGAGGTGCGTAGCACCAAAGCGATCCAGCAACAGTGGTGTGGTGGGGCTGGTAATTGGTTGAGGTGTGGGGCAACATAGAGGGATTGAGGGCGAGAGTTGCCATAAATGTGGCAGGAATAGTAGAAAAAGTGGCCAAAGCCATTTATTTTACTGTCGTTTTCGTTATAATGGCACTGTTTCTGGGTTTTGATAAACATCAAATGAGGGATAAACGAGGTGAAAGACAAAAGACCGGTTAATCTGAAGATCACATCGATCCACTTTCCCATTGCTGCCATCATTTCCATTCTGCACCGTCTTTCAGGGTTGGCACTATTTGTGCTTCTGCCTGTTGGTTTAGCGGTTTTCTGTAGCATGATGCGTTCGCAGCAGAGCTTTGATTGGTGGCTTGCCACCTTTCACCGGCCAATCTATACAGTATTGCTGTGGTTACTATTACTGCCGCTACTCTACCATTTTGTTGCCGGGATTCGCCATCTATTGATGGATGTTGGTTGTGGTGAGAGCCTTTGTGGCGGGAGATTAAGTGCCAAGCTGGTATTGGCGATCTCTATCCTGTTAGCGATTATTTTAGGAGGGCTTTTATGGCTAGGCATGCGATAGCGACCCCGCGCAAGGGGATGCGCGATTGGATTATCCAGCGCTTAACCGCTCTCTATTTAGCGGTATTCACGGTTTTTGTGTTGGCCTGTGTTTTCATTTTGCCAGCGCATTATTTAGCATGGCGCCATCTTTTTGCCCATTTTTGGATGATGGTTGCCAGCATATTGGCCCTAATTGCCATTGTTTGGCATGCTTGGATCGGTATGTGGACCATTATCACTGACTATGTTGATAATAGTTTTTTGCGGACATTCTGTAAGCTAGTTGTATTAGCAGTGCTTTTTGTCACCTTCATTTGGGGTGTACTGCTTTTTATACGATTATATTAGTGGGAGACCATAAACGATGAAACAGGTTGCAACCTATGTTTTTGATGCCTTGATTGTTGGTGCTGGTGGTGCCGGGCTGCGCGCAGCACTACAGTTATCCGCTTCAGGCAAGCGTGTAGCAGTAATTTCTAAAGTTTTCCCTACACGTTCACACACCGTTTCAGCCCAAGGGGGCATTAATGCTGCTATTGGCAGCACTGATGAGGATGATGATTGGCGTTTCCATATGTTTGATTCTGTCATGGGCTCAGATTTTCTTGGCGATCAGGATGCAATCGAATATATGACAATGATGGCGCCACGCACGGTCTACGAATTAGAACATATGGGCTTGCCGTTTTCACGTAATGAAAAACATCGTATCTATCAACGTGCATTTGGTGGCCAGACTATGAATTATGGTAAAGAGCAAGCACGTCGGACTTGCGCTGCTGCCGATCGTACCGGTCATGCACTGTTGCATACCCTCTATCAACAGAATATTAAAGCGAAAAGCCACTTTTATGATGAGTGGTTTGCTATTGATGTTGTTAAAGGTAGCGATGGGCGTGTTGCTGGTGTCACAGCAATCTGTATTGAAACTGGCGAGACAGCTTTCTTTAAAGCGCGCGCAACGCTATTTGCTACCGGTGGTGCTGGACGTGTGTTTGCTTCGACAACCAATGCGCAAATTAATACGGGTGATGGTCTTGGCATGGTATTGCGTGCCGGTTATCCGCTGCAGGATATGGAGATGTGGCAGTTCCATCCGACCGGTATTTATGGTGCCGGCGTCTTGGTGACTGAAGGGTGTCGTGGCGAAGGTGGTTATTTGACCAATAAAGAGGGTACCCGTTTTATGGAGACCTATGCGCCACATGAAAAAGATCTTGCCTGTCGTGATATTGTTTCGCGCTCTATTATCAGTGAAATCCGTGCCGGTCGTGGTTGTGGTGAAAAGGGTGATCATGCCTTCTTGAATCTGATGCATCTCGATCCCGAAATTGTTAAGAACCGTTTGCCAGGTATTCGTGATCTGGCAATGACTTTTGCTGGTGTTGATCCAATTAAAGCGCCGATTCCTGTTGTGCCGACCTGCCATTACTTGATGGGAGGTATTCCAACCAACTTCCATAGCCAGGTGTTAACGGTCGATGGGAAAGGTAAAGATAAGGCGATTGAAGGCTTTTATGCTGCTGGTGAGTGTGCCTGTGTTTCTGTGCATGGCGCCAACCGTTTGGGCGGCAACTCGCTACTCGATATTGTCGTCTTCGGTCGTTCTGCGGGTATCCATATGGAAGAGTCGCTCTCGGCTGGACTTGATTACTCTGATGCGACTGATGAGGATATTGAGGCTGGTTTCTCCCGTCTGCAGCGCTGGCGTAGTAACAGTAAAGGGGAAACTGCTGACACTATCCGTAAGCAGATGAGCGATGTCATGCAGAATAATTTTGGTGTTTTCCGCCAGGAAGAGGACATGATTGGCGCTCTTGCTGAACTGAAACAACTACAGCAACAATTACAGGAAGCGGTGATTCAAGATCACAGCCGGACATTTAATACCGACCTTATTTATGCACTGGAGTTGGAAAATTTGATGGAAGTAGCGCTAGTGACAGCCAAGTCAGCGATCTGGCGTAAAGAGAGCCGTGGTGCACATTCGCGTCCTGACTATCCTGATCGTAATGATGATGAATTCCTCTGCCACTCTATTTCTGCTGCCAGTAGTGATGAGATTATGACGCGGGCAATTAATAGAAAACCGAAATACGTTAAACCGGTACAATTACAGGAACGGATTAAATAACCCTCTTTTAGGTTCTTATTAATTGGTCTAGTCGCTCATATTGGACATTATTTGCTTAGCGAGTAAAGAAAGGTTATGAATATGAAACAGAAACAGTGGTGGGGACTTGCAGGTCTGTGTGTTGGGGCTATGATTGCTGGTTTAGATATCTCAATCGTTAACTCAATACTTCCAGTTATCAAAAAAGATTTACAGGCAAGTATTATTCAGTTGCAATGGGCCATGACCTGCTTCGCTTTACTATTTAGTGCATGCACCGTACCATTTGGTTTATTGGCAGACATTAAAGGTCGGCGCAAGATTTTATATTTCGGCTTAGTGGGGTTTGCCCTGGTTTCTTTAGGTGCAGGACTGTCGCCGTCACCTATGTTTCTTATTGTTATGAGGGCGTTGCAGGGGGTTTGTGTTGCAGTTTTCTTTCCTTGTAGTATTGGTATTATACAAAATTCCTTCCCTGAAATGATTCGTGGGCGTGTGGTTGCTATTTTCTTTGCTGTTTTTGGCTTTGGGGTAGGATTTGGACCAATTGTTGGCAGTATTGTTACGCAATTAATTAATTGGCGCTGGATATTTTTCATTAATATTCCTCTAGTCATTATTAGTGTGCTTATTTGTTTGTTTTCAGTGCAAGAATCAAAGCGACAAGGTGACCAACCCGTTGACTGGTTGGGCTCGCTATTTTTTATTATATTTATCGGCTCGTTGGTATTCTTGTTTAATGAGTGGTCAGATTATGGCTTGACAGCGCCGATCATTACTGCCCTTATTCTGCTATTTATCTCTTTAATTCTTCTCGTTATTGTCGAAAGTAAAGCCAGAGCACCACTTATCAATCTGCCATTGTACATTAATCGTAATTTTGCCTCTGCAGTGATCACTGCATCGGTTGGTATCGTATTTGGTTGGATATTCTTGTTTATCATACCGTTGTATCTGCATAGCGTTCTCGGATTTTCAGAGTTTGGTGTGGGAGCAACACTATTTGCAATGACGGTAATGACAATCATCTCACCTATCATTGCTGGTATTCTCTTTGATAAGAAAATGAAAAAATTCGTTATTCATGCGGTATTCTTCTGCGATGTTGTCGGCTTGCTTTTGGCAATAAATTTTGGTTCAAATGGTCCATTATGGCTAATTTTGCCTGCGATTATGTTAATAGGAATTGGTTGGGGAATTATTAATGCTGTTGCCACGCCACTATCAATTGGCAATAATTTTGAGCATGCTGGTGTGATCACTGGCGCATTGGTAACTAACTTCAATGTTGCATTTGTCATATTCTTTAGTTTTGCTATGATATTTTTTCATTATGGATTAAAACATTACGACTTCTTGCGTGGACTGCACTTTTCTCTTTATGCTTTATTAGCGATTGCAGTGATAGCTTGGCTTCTTGTTGCTTCTATCATCCGGAAAGCAGAGTTATAAACTTTTAATTAACCAAGTTTATTAGTTGTACTCTTCAGTATTTTTTTCGTTTTATCTGTTATGTTTTTGACACAGCTGCTCATAAATAGCGCTGAGTAAAGCAATCGCCATCACTACAGCTGCAGCAAACCAGGCCCAACGCAGACCGGCAATAATTTTTGCTGTAGTCTGTTCGGTATTGATGGCAATAATAAATGCTGCCGTAACAACACCGATACCATTGCCCAGGTTAAAAAACATGCGGTTAATGGCCCCCATTGTCCCTTGATGCTCCGTACCGGCTGATTGCATAATATGGCTGATATTGGGAGGAACAAAAACACCGCAACCAAGTCCGTAAATAAATAACAGAATAACGAAAGAGAGAACACCCCAGCTTGGGTGTCGTAATGTTAATAGAATCAGTGCTGCCAATAAAATGGCTAATCCACATAGCATTAAACGTTTTTCGCCCCAATAATCGATAGCGATTCCCGAGAAACGTGAAGTAATGGCCATACCAAGCGGGGCTGATAGTGATACTAAGCCAATTTGCCAAGGAGTTAGATGGGCAATCAGATGCATATCAAGCGGTGGGAGCATATAGAGGCTGCCAGCAGCGAAACCAAAAGCACTGATGCCAAGTAATGAGACAGAAAATGCCAGTGTTTTAAATAATTGTAAGTCGAGCATTGGTGTGGCACTGCGACGTTCCTGATAGATAAAGAGTAGCAGGCCAATGAGGGCAATTATTGCCAGACTGATAACAATAAGTTTTTTATTGGAGAGTTTATTGCTTAATGTTAACGCTAAAACAAATGAGAATACAGTGATAGCAAATAGGGCCATGCCAGGATAGTCGAGAGCGGTTTTTTTAGGTTTTAGCGGGTTGAAAAGTAAGCGTGTAGTAATAAGTGCAAGCAAACATAAGGGAATATTAATGAAAAATATCCAGCGCCAATTAGCGACGCTAATCATAAGACCAGCGAATGCTGGGCCGATTACTGAGCCGAGGGCAAGGGTTGAGCCTAATATCCCCATGGCACGATTTTTCTTTTCTGGATCGATCAGTGTGGTAATAATGGAGGCGGCAGTGCCTTGCATTGCAGCAGCGCCAAAGGCT
>JANQHY010000116.1 GCA_028282395.1 Gammaproteobacteria bacterium | reverse complement strand
TCGATGACGTATCCTCTTCATATTAATTAGGAGATATAAATGGCATGCAATAAACCCGCACCCTCATCTCTCAAGGCTTGGATGGCAGTTATTTTTACTGCCATGTTCTTCTTTTATTGGTTAAATCAAAACTCATTGAATGGACCTTTAGATAACCACTATACGCTTAAATATCATCTGAAAGGGGTATTGGCATATTCAACATTCACTTCAATGTATCTTATCGGGTGCATGCTGATGCTTATTCCTGCCGGCCTAATGTTAGATAAGTTCTCTACAAAGCGTGTCTTGCAGCTAAGTATGACCGTTATGCTAGTTGGCGTGCTGGGTTTACTATTGGTGCATCGTTTAGTGCCAGCTGTCTGTTTTATGCTTATCGTTGGTTTTGGTGGTGCGTTTCCACTAATTGCCGTCATGAAGATTGTTGCCAACTGGTTTGTCATGGAGAAATCTGCTTTTCCGATTACTATTGCCATTACTCTAGGTATGTTTGGCGGTGTTTATGGTAGTAGTGTCGGCAGTTTTATTCTGCAACACAGCTCTGGTGATACGGTTCAGCTATGTAACTTTATTCTTGGAGTAATCATTCTTATTTTTATCACGCTTTTTGTAGAAGATAAGCCAAAAGGGATCTCTGTTAATAAGAGTAGTTATGAAACGGCGCCTCTTTCAATGAGACGTGCTTTTCTAACAGTTTTACGTAACCCACAGAATTGGCTGGCAGGCTCCTATACCTCTTTGTTAAATTTTCCCATTATGGTATTGGTGTTTAGTGCGGGCAATGCGTATATTATTCACGTTTTTGGTAAGAGCCTACGAAACGTTGCTCCAACTGCTATGTCTGCGTTGCTGATTGGTACCATGATTGGTGGGCCGATATTTGGCAAAATTAGCGATAAGATGCGTTCTCGTAAGCCATTAATGATTTTATTAGCTGCCCTGGCAGTTCTCATTATGTTACCTATGTATAACACCCATTTAAATGGTACAGAGTTGATTAGTCTATTTTTTGTTATGGGTTTAATTGCGAGTGCGCAAAATTTGGGTTATCCCGTGGTGGGGGAGTCTAATGACCCTACTTTAGTGGCAACCGCAATGAGTGTTGTTTCAATTCTGATTATGGGAGGTGGGGCGGTTGCTCAGAATGTATTTGGGTTGTTAACTGACCATTTTAGTTATCAGATCGCTTATACTATGTTGCCAGTCTGTGCATTTGTCGCCCTTATTTTAGCAGGCTTTATTAAGCGTTGTAGATGAATAAATAAGGCGATTGGCGCCAATGATAGCGGGCAAGAAGGGTAGAGCGAGTGGTTGGGGTAAATCATATCAAATTTATCTAATTGATTAATATAAAAATAGAAAGCATAAATAGATAAGCCATTTATTTTTGACCATTATATTGACACTTGCTGCATAAACTGATAAATTCGCTAAAAATTTAGCAATGTTAAAGACGAACAATATAGGAAAATATACTATGCCGCACTTAAAACTTACAAAACGCGTTCAAGGTTGTCTATTTATCGTCATAAGCCTTTTTATTACAACAAATCTACGCGCTGAGCCATCAACCTTGTCATCTCGCCCACCTGTAAGTTTGACCAAAGCGCAATTTATTATGATCCTTAAAAAAAATATATTAGTTCCAGCGCTATGCCAAAGAGTTCCAACTCTCCTGAGTCGTTATTTTGATAATAGTGTTGAGGCCTGCTCTCAGCAACTGCAACCATTGAGTGCAGCTTGTATCACGGATTACCAGGCAAAATTTCCACAATATTTGGCAAAAGCAGATCGGGTACATTGGTCATCAGTCATTGCAGCCTGTTCCCTAGAGCGATATAAACTTCATGTTGCCAAAAGTAATAGCGTTGAGAAGAAGCATAGTCATCTAACTGTGCAATCGGCAGATACATTTCAGGCGAATGAAAAAAGAATGCTCTCATACATAGAGAGGAATGGCACACCACTGTTGTGCTTGGCGAGTACTCGCTTTTTAAAGCATCAGTTCAATAATGATTCGCAATTTTGCTCCAGAGAATTAGCCCAGCCACTCAATATCTGCATGCACCTTTATCAATCTGATTTGCAAGCATATCTTTCGGTAAAAAATACAAAAGAGTGGGCGAGTGTATTGACATACTGTATGTTGACACAACACCAACTCTCTGTTGCTGAAAAGCGTACAGCATCATCTTCATCTGCCAGGTACGCTACAAAAGCCAGAGAAAGTGCGGCGAATTCGTTAAATCATAACTCACCTGATAAGGTCTCTCTACAGAACTATGTTGTTTCTCACGCAAACTCACCTAGTAAATTTGTCAAAAATTATATTGTTCAACTCAAACAAAAAGCTGTGCAAGGTGATACTGACGCACAAATTCTCTTGGGAAGGGTCTATATCGAGCAAGAGCATTATCATATGGCGATAACCGTACTGAAAACAGCAGCACCGTACAGTGTTGAGGCAAGAGCCTATTTGAATGTAGCGCATACGTATTTAAGAAAAAAATTCTTATTCATAAAACAACTAGCTGAAAAAAATAATCTTCACGCGCAAACATTAATAGGGGTTGCTTATCTTCATGGTATAGGTACCAAACAGGATATTCAAAAAGGTATCAATTGGCTAACACGTGCTGCCAACTCGGGCTATGTTGATGCACAACTAGGGCTTGCAGGGTTCTATGATGAAGGCCATTTTGTCGAAAGAGACTATCAAAAAAGTCTGTTTTGGTTAACGAAAGCAGCAGAGGCGGGTGATGCGGAGGCGCAATATAATTTAGCGACAGCGTATTTAGAGGGCTACCACGGTATTCTACCAAAACAGCCAGCTAAGGCTATCTATTGGTATGAACAAGCTGCCAAACAGAATTACGCTGACGCCTTTACTAATTTGGGAGTAATGTACAATAATGGGATTGGCGTTAAGCCTGACCATGTTAAGGCATTGCAACTCTATAAAAAAGCTGCTGAATTAGGTGATGTAACAGCAATGTACAATATCGCCTTTCATTATGAAAGAGGTAAAGGGGTAAAACAGAACTACTCAGCAGCAGCCTACTGGCTAAAAAGATCGGCAGCACATCATCAGCGTTGTGCAATCCATGATTTAGGAAGGCTGTATGCGAAGGGAGCAGGCGTAGCACAGAATCCACAAATGGCAATGAAATACTATAGATATGCTGTTTTAATGCTACCAGATCAAGCCAATGCAGATGTCGGTGATGAAGGGTTCTTAAAATATACCCCAGCACAAGCTGCCAATTATGCAAGATATATGGTGAGTAAGTCTTTAGGCCAACCGCTAAATATGAGTCGAAGCCAACGTAGAACTTCAAAAGAGATCGAGAAAAAATTCGTTGAAATGTGCTGGCAATAGAGACGATGCATAGCTGTCAAGTAATCCTTACTTAGGAACGCTGATGACGTATAAAAGAGAAAAAGCTACTATCATAAAGTCTATGCTTTTTTCGGATTCTTTAATTTTAACTAGGTATAAAAAAGGCGGAGAAATCCCCGCCTTTTTCCAATTGTCTTATGCTCTTTTAAATAACATTAAATCTTTTAGTTCTTTTTTCCATAGTTCTAAAAGTTCAACATAGTATTTTCTCTCGCGTTTGGCCTGAACAGAGCTTCCAATGCCCACAACAGTTTGACCTAATTCATATCGATCAGGAATGCTTCTCACTGTTGCGGAAATATCAGCAATGACTGCTTTAACGTCAGCGATAGTTAGGTAAGGAACTGTAGCAAATGACTTTTCTATTACTTTATCACTTATTGGATGAAGTATATTATCATTTTTTCCCTTTCTTACGCTATCTTTACCAAACTTATTAATGAACTTAGCATAGTCCCCTTCAGAAATAAAGTAATCTTGGTCATCAGTTGATTTCGATAAATCACGAACTATCAATTCACCTTGGCTATTCATCTCATAGCGGTATTTGATAAAGCCATGATACTCACCTTGATGATCATTGATAAATTCATACCTTTTGCCCATTCTGGCAATCGCTATACAAAAGCGGCTTGCCATGTCCGCTTTTTTTGGAGCGAATACACGAGAGGGGTGTAGTATCATATCCTTTACAATCTGTCGATTTAATTCCCAAAAATACTTTGCTGCATTTTCTGGGGAGTCATCATCTTTATTCTCTTCCTTATTATCATGATGAATAAGTAAAATGAGCGGTTCAGATGATGGTCCATTAAAAGAGTAAGTTGCTTTTTTTCCTGACATAATTTCTCTCCTAAAAATTATTGAGTGCTAAAAGAGATGCCCCGCAGAGAAGGATCTCCCTAGCGGGTTATCAAAAAATGAAAAGGAATTAATCCTTTTCAACCAAATAGCGTGCGCTAATTCCAGGCCAGAAAAAGCCAGAAAGAAAGTTTACGCATAAGTACAATTGTTAAAGAACAACCATGCTGATAAACAGCATTGAACCGCAAAGCGATTCAATGAGGTCAACGACCTTCCACTATCTACTGTTTCATAAGAAACAATCAGACAAGACAAAGACGATTGTGTTTAAAAGACATGAGAAATAACATCCTTTTGTGCTGTGCATAAGACTTCATCAGAGTAGAAACTTACCTAATTGATGATCTCTCTATTAAATGGTTCGTTGTCCCATAAAACAGTGAGAGGAAGTAATCTTATGTAAGGGATCTTTACTATCTTTTGATGGCTGGCATTGCTAGCGATCAGAAGTTAAATGGATTAATCCATTATACAGGTAAAGTTCACCTTTAAGGCCCAAAAACACTCATCGGAATGAGGCTCACGATACGGAGGGCGGTTCGTGACAATTGTAGTAAACATCACGTGTTTCGTTGCATCACAGCAACTCGTCAGTACTACTTAATTAAAATAATCATCATCTTACATAAAGATAAGGTGATATTATAACGGATTATACGTATCTTTTCTATTTTTAAATGGGTATAAACAGTATCAAAATTGATGGTAATAGCTTATTATTCAGGGGTGGATGGCATACTAACAGGTAATATTCCTTTGTCCTGGAAAAAATTTAAAGAAGGTAGTGGTAAAATTCACTAAGAGCAGGAGATTATTTTGATAAAAATTGAATTAACTAAAGAAGAGTATAGGCATCTGTTAACCGTTTTATTTTTAGCAGACTGGATGATTTCGTCGACGGCAGGGGGTCGCACGAATAAAGACGATGAGCATGAGCAGCTACGTGAGAAAATCCTATCATACTATCAAGTAATGGAAGCAGAAGATTACATTCTCTATGATGAAAAAACCGATCAATATTACGAGACGGCAGATTTTGAAGATGATCTGCAAGAGTCGTATATTCTGCCTTTTGAAGACAATAATTTTTGGCATGAGTTAATTGACCGACTGGCAGAACGTGATGTTGTTAATGGAATGGGGCTAGACGCTTATTTAAAACTAGAGTCGGAAGAGCGGTTGCAGAAGCTAACCGTTGCAAAGAAGTGCTATGCACGGGAATTTGAGGAAAATGGAATTGACAATATATCCATAAAAAACATTAATTGTCAATAACCTAAGCTTAGAAAGTCTGAAGGATATTACCATAGCAAAAAAACGTTATTGATAATTGGTTAACAGTTTGAAGCAGCCAACATAGAAAAATACATCAAGAAAAACAAATGAACCCAAACTGAGGCAGCCAAGAGGTTTAAAATTGACCAACCTCGTTTAAATAAGTTATTAAAAGGACATATTGAATTATTTACAATAGATAAGTTAGTGTCACTGCTTTCTAATGTTGATATTAAAATAACGTTCGTCCGAGATGATAAAAAGGCAGCTTGATGTCCTAAATATTTAGGAATAAGGTTTCTACAGAATATACTCACATATAATCTTATCTAATCAATATTTATTAGGAAAAAGTTGACACCATTAACAGAAAGTAGTTTAATGCAAGACTAAAGTAGTACTGATGAGTTGCCCGAAAGAGCAATGAAACCTAAAGGGTCTGCTACAAGTGTCACTGTCACCCAATCGTGTCGTGAACCTCATTCTGGTGAGTTGGGCAAAAGCATTGATCTGGTGTATACCGGGTTACAATCATTTAGCCTGCTGCAACTCTTTAGCAGAATGTTGCGTCCTGATCGATGATCTTACATGTTAAATGCCATTATGCTGATGTTTTAGCGTAGGTGTTTAATATGCTCAGCACAAAGTTGTACATTAATAGATGCCACAGTGCCACTATTGTTACAGTTTGTTCAGTTTAGTCGAAAGGTGGGTTGCCCATCTGCCTCAACAGAGGAGACGTTATTTAACAATTTAGTCAGAAATTACGCAATGTTCAATCGCTTTGATTTAACTGCGTCAGAATTTTCTTGGAGTGGACGACCATTTCAGCAAAATAGCCCGATATCAGTTGGTATGGGTGAGGAAGGATAGTCATCCTACCTGTTGGTGATGGTCGCGGTCAATTATCGCGCCATTATTTTTTTATTTTTTAAAGTAATTTTTAAGGAGAATGATAATGAGTGATAATCAACGTTCAATTGCTGCGTTTCAGCATCAAGTAAGGAAGGCCAATTCGCATATCAATCGAGTCTGTATTGAAGGGTTGTCTGGTGATAACTACAAGTATATCGGTGACAAGGGAAGTAAAAGCTCTTTTGCTAAGTTTTCCATTGAAGTCAGTGAAATATACGAAAAAGCAGGTGAGTTGAAATCGAAAAAGATTTGGGTATCAATTGTCTGTTATGGCGCTACCGCTGATACAGCTGATTTATATTTCAAGTCGGGCAAACATGTGCTTATTGAAGGCCGGCTATCAACATCTATCTGGACTGATAAATTAGGCAATACGCGTTCATCTTTGCAGGTAGTGGCAAATTGTCTGCGCTTTTTAGATTCTAAACAGCAGGATGAAGAGCAGACAGACAGCTCGCTTTCTGCTGAGATAGAAAACGCTGCTTGATTCATTTATCCCAAAAGAAGGGGAATCTTTGGTTTCCCTTCTGGGAAACCGAGATTCCACTTTTTCATTGATAAAATTGTAAAGGAGGATCTCATGAACGAGAAAATTGACCTATTACGCGAGTTGAATGCACTGGTTTCATTAACCCGTAACCAGCATGAAGAGATTTCTCAGCAGCATTTTGCAGCTTTGAAAGCTAAGATTCGTGTCCTGCGAAAGCGGACTCATAATACGTTAGCAAAAAGTAAGCGGATGTATCAGTTGGAGAAACTCAAGGAAAATATCGATCAATTGATTCATGCTGAGTTTGTGACCAAAGAAGGTGTCGATATCAGAATGAAAAAGATGATGTGGGCATTCGAAGAGCAGCACCAGCAACTTAGCAAACAGATTACTGAGTTACATGAGCGGTTAAATGATGTAGTTGTCATGCAACGCAATCATATATTTAACCAGCAACGTATGATGGATCGTTTGGTAAAAATTGAGCATAAGGTTGACAGTCCGTCCTCCATTGCACATTTGTATAGAAATCTTGATTCTCGTGCATTTGCGCGTGGAGAGGTGTTGACTTTACTAGCTTTCAGTATGCTGATGTTACACAGCTTAGGCTAGAATCGTTTTGTTTAACCCGTCAGGGGAGTGATTCCCTGATGTGTAGCTCCTTTGACATTTTTTTAATTTTAAAGGAGAAATTATTATGATTAATAGGAGGCTATTTAGTTTAAAGCAGATAAAGAATATGGGGGAAAGCTATCAAAAGATATTGATACTTTTTCCTGATATCTGGAACCTTAAGACAGGAAGCGCCAAAAAGCTTAAGAGTGGAGGGCTGATGGATCTGCATCTGGATATACTGGGGAGAGAAACTGATAGGATGTCGATAGCTTTGCACCATAGCTATGAGCTCAATGGTGAACTCGTTTCTGATCCTGACATGGAGGTAAGGTTGGATAAATCTGAACAGTCGGGTATTGCCATACCCCTTAGCTTTCAGAATATCTATCGCTATGACCGTGTTTTTGATCAGGAAAGCAAGCAATGGAAGCCAAAACTATTAGACTCTCTGAATGACTTTCTTAATCTCTGGCTAAATAACTGCATTGGTAGTCACTATCAATGATGTCATGCGATAGTGGAGGTAACTCTTCTACTGAGTTGTCTTTTCTATCCTTTTGCTTTAGCAAAAGCCGTGTGCTCAGGTGCGCGGCTTTTCTATTTGTGAACGAAATATCTTAAAAGTATTGGCGCTTTTTGAAAGAATAGAATGAATAATAGCATCTATTTAGGTTGGCCCAATCGTACTATCGTTATCAATGATGAATTCATCTTGATCAAAACCTTTGACACATCTGTTTGTGATACCGTTATACATTGTTTGTCTTGCACTGCCTTGGCGATAAAACACGGAACCTTTTTGTTTAACCATCTCCAGCTGGGTATTTTTTGACTCTTGCTTTAATCCTTGTGCAATCAGTACGGCTCCTAGCGTGACTATTGCGCCTAAAACTGGATTAAGCACCGTTGCAATAATACAGGCAGCTAATAAAAGTACTTTCGCAGCGGTTCTGAGCGCTAAAGCATAACATTGGTCTGTCACGACATTTAAAAGTTTTCCCTGTTTTAGGGTTAGCGTATTGATATTAAGGTCGTTGCACAGCTCTTCTTGTTCCGCTGATAAAGAGATGGAGGCTTCATCATCGAATTGCTGGCTTTTTAAAGAGTTAATTGACTTTATCAGTTTGTTGAGTTTATAGATAAATAGCAGGGTTTGTGTTATATCAATAAGAATATTCATTGCTTGAATGGCAACCGTTAGGCCTGGAATGAAGTGCAGTAGGTGATGACTATTCTTCCCTACTAGTCCAGCAACACTCAATGCAATATCTGCGCCAATAGCTAATCCTGTGACAATGTTGGCGCCCCATAATGCGACTGCTGTTGATGTATTTAAAGCATAGATAGTTCCTTTAAATGCTGTCTGTATTTTCATTAACATCTTAATATTATCAAAAAAATCGTACAGCATTGAGAATGCTTGTAATAGAGCAACATAAGCGGCAAGTTGGCTGCCAGCGGTGAATGTTGCATGCAGAGAAGTTTTTGTTTGATCAAAGATGCCATGGATATAGTTTTCCAATGTATTCGATATTGTTAAAGCCATCATAGTAAAGCCAGCGGCTATGGCAAGAAAGTTGGCTGCATCAAGAATGATTTCCATAAGCCGTAATTTCATTGATAGTGCAGATTCTGCATTATCTTTAGAAAAAATTAGCTTGCCCAAACTATACAATGAGCTGATCAACGCGATAATAGGGCTAATAATAGCTAATAACACCACAATGATAAAACGCGTTAAAGTCCAAAGCGGCCAGCCAATGAATGTCCATAAGAACCATTTTGTATTCGCCCATGCTTTTTTGAATGAAAAATCGTTTTTTGGTTCCAGTGTTTTGAAAACAGCATTAGGAGAGCTATGAGTTTCAGGACGTTGGGCTTTATGTAAATCTAAATTCTCCAATATCTCCTGCTGAGAGTTGGAAAAATCATAGCTGTTTTTAGTATCATTTTGCTCACTTTCAGTGTGACTAAGTGCCATAATGTATGCCTAAAATTCCACAATAATATTTATAAAAGGTATTACAGGTATTATACAATATATTTCTCAATATATCAATATAATATAGAATTTCATATATTAAATCAATTGGATATGTTCATTTACTTGCAATGCTGAGCAAGCAGATTTTTTGCTCAATACCAATGTAATAGAGAGTGCTATATATTTTATCCAAAACAATCACTCTCTTGACAAGATTCATCGGGTAGGGTATATTCTATTATATTAATGTAGTAATGTAATATCACAGTATTATGATAACACAGAAAAAACAACGCCTTAGGGTGGCCATACAGAAAAAGGGCCGTTTAAATCGCGACTCGATCGACTTATTAACCCGTTGTGGTTTGCAGATCACCTTAGCGAAAAGCTCGCTGTTTTGTCACGTTGAAAATCTGCCAATCGATATTCTTTTTGTGCGTGATGACGATATTCCAACGTTAGTGATGGATAACCTTTGTGACATCGGCATTGTTGGTGATAATGTCCTGCAGGAGAAAAATCTTTATCAGCGTAGTAATGGTGATCCGAGCCGTTTTGAAGTAGTCAAGCGTTTAGGTTTTAGTCGTTGTCGATTATCCATTGCATTTCCCCAGGACAAGCCATATCAAGATTGTCAAAGTTTGGCTGGGTTGCGTATCGCTACTAGCTATCCACACCTATTGAATGACTATTTGCAAAGAAATCAGCTGCAGGCAGAGACGTTGGTGATATCGGGATCGGTAGAAGTTGCCCCGCGTTTAGAAATGGCAGATGCCATTTGTGATCTGGTTTCAACCGGTAGAACGCTCGAAGAAAATAACCTGCGTGAAGTAGAAACTGTTATTGAAAGCGAAGCGGTATTGATTAAATCTACTAGTGAATTTTCTGCTGCACAGAGGAGTAGTTATGAGTTGCTGTTGCGGCGTATTAAAGGTGTGCTGCGGGCTAAAGAGAGTAAATATATTATGCTTCATGCGCCTAAATCGGCATTGCCAGCAATAGCAGAACTATTACCTGGATTTGAATCGCCAACCATCATGCCGTTAGAGGGTGATAGTGAGCGTGTGGCGGTGCATGTCGTCTCTGCCGAGGGGCCTTTTTGGGGGACATTAGAGAAATTAAAAGCGTGCGGTGCCAGCTCAATTTTAGTGCTGCCGATAGAAAAAATGTTGTATTGATCGTGGAGTAGAAAATGAAAATTGTTAATTGGCAAACCCTCAATGAAAATGAGCAGATTGATCTGCTACAGCGCCCACAAGCAACGACTGATGATAAAATGAAAGCAACTGTTGATGAGATTATTGCACGGATCAAATATGAAGGAGATCAAGCTTTATACGCCCTGACACAGCAGTTTGATAGTGTGGTGTTAGAGAGTTTAATGATTTCCAGTGACGAAATGGATCAGGCCATCGTCGGCATCGATAATGAAACTGTTGTCGCCATGGAGATGGCTATTGCGCGTATCAGTGATTATCACCGCCAATGTTTGCCAGCAGATAAACAGATAACGACTTCGCCAGTAATCTGTCAGCGTCTGTTTCGTCCGATTGAACGTGTTGGACTTTATGTGCCTGGCGGCAGTGCACCGCTGATTTCAACATTAATGATGATTGCGTTACCAGCTAAAATTGCGGGCTGTCCCTTGCGAGTGTTATGTACACCCCCTAATAATGATGGCAAAGTCGATCCACGTTTGCTATTGGCAGCAAAACTTTGTGGGATTGAAACGGTTTTTGTTGTTGGCGGGGCCCAAGCAATAGCGGCAATGGCTTACGGTACCGAGACTATTCCTAAAGTTGATAAAATATTTGGCCCAGGCAATCGCTGGGTAATGACAGCAAAACTAGCTGTAGCACAAGATCCACACGGTGCAAGCATCGACCTCCCGGCAGGGCCTTCTGAAGTGATGGTGATTGCCGACGGCAGTGCTGATCCAGAATTTGTTGCAGCGGATTTGTTAGCACAAGCCGAACATGGTAGCGATTCACAAGTATTGTTGGTGAGTGATGAGCAAAATTTTGCTGAAGCAGTTGTTGATGAGGTTGTTAAGCAGTTGCCACAACTGAGTCGTTGTGCGATTGCACTGCAGTCCCTACAGCATAGTAAAGCTATTGTTGTTGATGACATTGAGCAGGCATTTACTATCAGTAACCGTTATGCACCTGAACATTTAATTTTACAGTTGGCACAACCACAACGTTATTTATCTTCTGTGAAAGCAGCGGGTGCAGTGTTTGTTGGTAACTGGACGCCTGAAGCGTTAGGTGATTATATTACTGGTTCCAATCATGTGTTGCCGACTAGCGGCTATGCACGCAGTTATAGTGGCCTTTGTGTAGAGGACTATTTAGTTGCGCTGAGTGTTCAGCAGGTAGATCAAGAGGGTTTTGCACAGTTGGCTGAAGCAACCATGATGCTGGCACAGATCGAGGGGCTTGATGCTCACAGTCAGGCTATAGCATTGCGATTAAAAAAATTAGGTGTGGAGGCATAATGATTATTAGAGAAGATCTACAAGCGTTCAAACCGTACCGCTCCGCGCGCAGTGAAAAAGTGAGTGGGCGAGTTTGGTTGAATGCCAATGAGTCGCCGTGGCCACAGCAGGGTGATATTAATCGTTATCCGCAGCAACAGCCTGCAGAACTGCTTGCGGCAATGGCTAATTTTTATCAAGTGCAAGATGATCAGCTATTAGTGAGTCGTGGTAGTGATGAAGCCATTGATCTATTAATTCGTCTCTGTTGTATGCCACAGCGTGATGCAGTGATGCAGAGTTCACCCACTTTTGGTATGTATCATGTTTGTAGCCGCATTCAGGGAGTTGATTGTATCGATGTGCCGCTACTAGCAGAGAGTTTTCAGCTTGATTTGCCAGCACTGCTTGATTCCTATCAAGAGCGAGTAAAAATTGTTTTTTTATGTTCGCCAAATAACCCTACAGGCAATCTGCTTGATGAGCAGGAGATTTTGTTACTATGCCAGAAACTATCTGGTAAGGCATTAGTCGTTGTTGATGAAGCTTATGTTGAGTTTAGTGGGCGTGAGAGTTTAAGTCGTTATCTTGATCGTTATGATAATTTAGTCATTTTACGTACACTCTCAAAAGCGTTTGCTCTGGCAGGGGCGCGTATTGGTGCGCTATTGGCAAATAGAGAAATTGTCTCCTGGATGGTGAAAATCATGCCGCCGTATCCGTTACCGTTGCCATCGATTGCATTGGCGCAAGAAAGATTCTCTGCTGCAGGTCTAACTGCAATGACGCAACGGCTTGAGATAAATCAGTCTCAGCGTCAGTATTTAATTGAGGGCTTAGAAAAAATGCCAATAATTGAAAAAGTATGGCCATCACAAGCCAATTTTATTTTAGTCAAAAGTCGTCAACCACTTTATGAAACATTTTTAAATCAGGGTATTGTTGTGCGCCCACTTACGGAGAAATTCTCTGATCCGTTAATATGGCGTTTAACGGTTGGCACACCTGCAGAGAATAGTGAGGTAATAATGTGCTTACAGGAGAAACAGGAGGCGATCGATGCAGCAAAATAATTACCTCTTTATTGATCGTGATGGCACGATTATTGTTGAACCAGAGGATCAGCAGATTGATAGTATTGATAAGCTCGATTTTTTACCAGGGGTTTTTTCTGCATTAACACAACTGCAGGCAGCTGGGTATAAATTGGTAATGGTTTCAAATCAAGATGGTCTTGGCACAAGTGCTTTTCCTGAAACAGACTTTCAAGCACCACATCAATTGATGTTGAAATTGTTACAGTCGCAGGGAATTGTTTTTGAGGATATTAAAATTTGTCCTCACCAAGCTGATGAAGGGTGCCGTTGTCGCAAACCTGAAATAGGGTTGCTGATGGACTATTTAGTGACGCAAAAAATTAATTGCACCAACTCGTTTGTTATTGGTGATCGTGATAGTGATGTAACTTTAGCAGACAACCTTGGTATTAATGCTATTCAGATTGGCAAACCCGGCTGTGAGAGTTGGAATGAGATCGTTACAACGATTCTGCAACGTCCGCGCACTGCACAGGTAACCAGACAGACGAGTGAGACAGCAATTAGTGTGACTGTCAATCTCGATCAAACACAGAAGACAACTATTAATAGTGGGATTAACTTCCTTAACCATATGCTTGAACAGTTAGTCAAACATGCCGGTATCAGTGTACAGTTAACAGCACAGGGAGACCTGCATATTGATGACCACCATACAGTAGAGGATGTTGCGATTGTTTTAGGCAGCGCAATTCGCCAAGCACTTGGTGATAAAATCGGTATTGGTCGTTACGGTTTTGTTTTACCGATGGATGAGTCACTAGCAACAGTTGCTCTCGATTTAAGTAATCGTCCCTGCTTGGTTTTTCAAGCTGATTTCAAGCGTGAACAGCTCGGTGATTTAGCAACAGAGATGGTCGCCCATTTCTTCTCATCATTTGCTGACAGTTTACGTGCAGCACTGCATATTACCTTGAGTGGTGACAATACTCACCACATGGTAGAAG
>JANQHY010000100.1 GCA_028282395.1 Gammaproteobacteria bacterium | reverse complement strand
ATGTTGATTAAAGTCCTCTCATCGGCCTTCTATGCCCATAAAAATATGAAACTGCCCGTTAAAATCGCCTTAATTGCTACGCTATTGAATATTCTGTTTAATTTGCTGCTAATTGCACCACTTAAACACGGCGGTATTGCACTTGCCACCTCACTTTCCGGCATCATCAATAGCGCTCTGCTACTTTATCAGCTCAAAAAACATCAGCTTTATCAACCCTCTAGCGGCTGGTATGGCTATCTACTACGCTTGGCCATCGCTAATGGCATTATGGCCATATTTCTTCTGTTTATTAGCGGTAACCTGCAACAATGGTTAAATGAGAACGCATTATGGCGTATAGCGCATTTAGCAATAGCTATTATTGGTGCTATCTGTCTCTATCTGCTGATACTGTGGCTATCTGGCATTCGTCTCGGCAAACTCCTTACTGTTAACGACCAGAATGAGTAATTCCACAGCCAAATATTGGCTAAAATAGTGATAATATGCCACTAACCGAACAAATTAATAAAATTTCGTACAAAAATTTAATATTTTTAAAAATGGCATAATAAAAAATATACCATTATAGATCAATAACATAAATGCGTTGTTGTTGACAACGTGCTTCATCTTTAGTAATATACTCTTACATTTACAGTAAATCTAATAGTAACAAACCGATACAGTTTCACTTATTTATGGGTGTGGGGGATTAGTATGCAAAATAGACAGATAGAAGCATTACAAGAAAACATCTATTTCGATATGATCCTCAGAAATCCTCTAGTCTTAGAGTTCTACGAACAACTACATAACGAATTTAAAGAGAAATTATTCCAACAAAAACTCAAGAAGGACTCTAACATAAAGAAAGATGACATTAATGACAATGATGCTGCAGAGATGGTCCATGAGTATTTATCAAATATTAATAATTTTAATGATATTAACACCAAAATGGCAGTGCTCGAAAAACAAATGGCAGAGCAGGAGCACGAGCACTACAAAATGTATCAAGATCATGTAATAGAGGAATTAAATGGTGAAAATAAAAATGCTCTGCTAGACAGTTTATATGAAGAAGAAAATACAAAAAAGACACTTCAATCAATCAATCGATCAGTCAAAAAAAACAAAGAAATAGAAAATCTTGAGGACAAAACCAAGATAGACCCTTATTCAAAAGCCTGCAACAATATTCTATTTAGCAAGCAAGTAAGAGATGAAATAGAAGAAACCTTAGACAAACAAAGTAACATTAAAATTAAAAAGGTTCGAACATTTTTAGGCTGGAATGCGGGATACAGAAAAAAAGTTACTAGCGATCTACTTAAAATTCTTGTCCATAATAAAAGCCACATAGTCAAAAATAGTCTTGATATTCAAAAAAACAGGGTTTTAAAATCAGAGAACAAAGAAAAATCCTCAACTGCTTTCAATATACTGGTAAAACTAAAAAGATCTCTACTTAGAATTTTTAGATTAGAAAGCAAAGAGACTATAGAAGATCAAGCAAAAAAATCTTTTGAGGAACTAGAACAACATCACAATCAAAACAAAGAAAATGCGAAAGATGAAATAGATAATTATAAAAAAGATGAAATATTAGCGCTACAAGAAACTTTCAAAGAGAAAAAGAAAAGCATAAAAGAAATAAACTCTAAAACCAAAAAATTAGAAAAGGATTTAGTAGATACAAACAAAGTATTGGTAACCAATGAAATGGAAGAAAATAATGTCATTGGTTCTTACAAAATCAAAAAAGAAGGAGATCTACTGGTGAACCCAACCAAGGATAAAATGGTTATTGATGCAAACTTAAGGGTAAATGATGAATTAATCAGAAAAAAGGAAGAAATAAAGAAAGAACATAACGAGAACAAAGCCGCAATAAAAAAACAAGTCGAACAAGAACATAGATTACTTATATCAAAGAAAAAAATTGAAATTAATAGCAAAGTAGCACTAATCTTTAAAAACGATAAAATAAAAGCAAATGACATAACCTCCTCACTATTCGCTAAAATTGAATCTACTCAACAAAAAAACCAAAAACACTTTAATGATAAATGCTTAGATATAAATGATAACAACGGAAAGCTATCTCTAAAAGACGGTGGAATTTATTTAGGCAACAACGCCGCCAAGAAAATTATAGAAGATAATAATAAAGAAATAACAAAAGACATAGAAGCCATTGATAGAAACATGAGCGATATTCTTAAAAGTCAAGAAACGCATGAGAATAATGCCGAACACATCAAGAAATCTATTACTGCCGCAAAAGATAAAATTGATGAAACCGTTAAAAAACTTGGTTTAAAAAATAACGCCATTGCTAAAGTTAACAGCCTCTTATCATTCATGGACAATGACTCAGATGATCAGTATGCGCCCTTCGAACAAATCAATAGCAATAAATATTCGATTAGCCTAATAGAAAATAGTATTCCAAAATTTAGCATTAAAAAGATAGAAAGCAACCCAGACAAATCGGTAAAGAAAATCCATTATTCTATGTTATCTGATACCAGTAAACATACTGAAAAAATAGATGAATACTACAAGAATACTATTACTGCAATAGAAGAAACACATAAAAATAATCAAACCGAAATTAAAGATCAAGTCATCAACCAACATCAACTTCTCATTGAGAGCAAGAAAAACGAGCTTAAACAGAGAATTAAACCTGCTGTAGGCAATGATGACATTCAAGCAGAGCAAGCAATTAATCTTCTATTCGCTAGAATAGACAGCATTCAGAAGAAACATGAGCAAGAATTCCTTACAGGAAAATGCCAAGACTTAAACAACAATGATGGTGAGTTGTCTCTTAAAGAAGGAGGATCTTGTTTAAGCGACAAGAACACAAAGACAATTAAAGATGAGAATAACCTGGAAATTGAGACAGAGTTGAATGCTATTAATGAAAACGTTAAAAGCATTATTAACAATCAAGAAAGACATAATAGAAATACAGACTCTGTAAAACAAGTGATTACGCATACTAATAATAAAATTGATCTAACCGTAAGTAGTCTTGGCCTAAACAACGGCCCAGTAGATAAAATCGGTGGACTGATTTCTCTTATAGATAATAATTCAGAAGATGAGTATGCTCTTGTTAAAGAAATCAACCTAAATAAGTCATCAATTAGTAAAACTATAAACAATATCGAAGAGTTTAGCATTACAAAAATAGACAGTAATAATGACGGATCCGTAAAGAAAATCCATTACGCAATGCTAACAGATGATAAAAGAGATGATCATATTGCAGATATTGACAAAAGCTATGAAGATACCATTAATCTTATAGCAGCAAACCATAACAGTAACAAACAAGTTCTTAAGAACACAATCAGCAATTATAGTCTTTCTGAAGAAAACTCACTAAAAAGTACTTTTCCATCAGAACTTAATACTGTCGCTACTATAACACAAGCTAGACAAACTAACCTCAGTGAAGTTAATGCCTGCGAAATTAGCAAAACTGGAAGCGGCGCAAAATCCAAAGTCACGCTAGAAAATGGTGAATATTTATCCAACAAAAAAACTGAAGACAAATTGAACAAAGGGAAACAGGAAATCACTAACAAACTCTCTCTTGCTAAGAAAGCAATTAAAAATAAACACGACATTAATAAAGATAGAATCCTGGACAAAGCTGACGAACTCAGCGTAAAACTCAAAGATTTGGAAAGAAACTTTCCAAAAGACTCTGATCGTGAAGTACTTAAAAAAATAGAAAAAAGAATAATGGAGCAAGTTAATGATGCAAATCAAAGCATTGTTAAGACAAACAATCAAAACGGTCAACTATCGTTAAACGGAACATATCTTAGCGACAACGAATACCAGAAAAGGGAAAAAATTCTTAATTGCATTGATGACTATATTAGTCTTTTACAAATTGAGAAAACAGAAGAGGACATAAAAAATATAAAAGATAGCATCGAGAACAAGAATAAATCAACCAAATCTGGCTTACACCAAACTAAAATTCATCAAACAGATTCAATACTAAGAACACAGGACAGATGGTACGGAATAGATAATGAAAATTGGTCATCTGAAAACAAAGACTTTACTGCCAAAAAAGAGGGAGCAAACTCGCATAAATTAGCATTAAGAAGAATTATAGAAGAAGATAGCACACTGGAATTTAATAAAAAAGCAATATCTTATAATCCAAAGCAATATATAAAAATTGACTCGAAGAAAGATCCATATCAAGGTATCAATCCCTATAAATCAGAGCTAAATAAAGAAAAAAACAGACTATCTTCTCTAGAAAGAAGATTTGATGACAGGATAAAACAGGAAGAATCAGGTGTTCATATTCAAGTAATGATTAAAAAGTGCCGAACGCAAAAACAAGACCTCGTTTCAAAGAAACGATTAGACGTAAAATATAATGACAATGGCAGAAAAATAACGCGCACTAAAACCTATATTGACTTACATGAAGACGAATGGGATACGTGCATTAGTAAATTTAAAGCTCGTCAAAAAGATAAGAAAGACTCCAAACAGCAATATATTGACGAAGTAGAAAAAACAGCTTTCATTACAGGAAATGCTGCTTTTATTGCTGCAAATATTGATAGAGATATTGCAATTCAGGAAGATAAAAGAAAGGATGCTATTAAAAAACTTAAAAAGGAATACAAAAGGTTCGCTAAAGAATTTCAACCTCTTAATGATAAAGAAGAATACACTTACTACTCAAACGAGATAAATCTGTGCTTAAACGAGTTGAAATTTTCAGACGTCTCTGAAAATGGAGACAACTCTAGCAATGACGACGCTGAAAACCCTGCTGTTGCCTTTTCTGCTCAAACTACAGCCAATATAAACAAAGAGATTTTAGAAAAAAGAAATGATGATTTTGAAGAAATCACAACAAAATATAACGATTTATACGGCAAAAGATTCTATATTCCAAATGGCAAGGTAAAACTGGACATATATCCAAAAATCTTAAATAAAGCAAATGAAAGCGACATCGAACAACTACCTATTTTAATGAGAAACAGAGAAGATGGGCTTGCGAAAAGGTCAAAAGAGCTTACAGACCTTATCAATTCCAAACAAAATGAGATAAAACCCCTGCAAAGCAAGAAAAGAAGAATCATCTTTGAGAGCGCACTGGACAATTTATTAATAAATGGCCTGAATCAATCTGCCAAATCAGCAAAAAGTTCCGCAAAATCATTGAAAAGTGACTTGATGGGCTTGAATATATCTTTAAAAACACAACAAAGAAGAAATCTCTCTGATCTACAACGTGATTCAGACCTGCTACAACAGAAAACAGCTGCTTTTAAACAGAGATTAATGAATGAATATGACCGTTTTTCAAAAGAACGTCCTGGTGAAAAATTCGTTATGCCAAATGAAGCGGTTGAGGAAATTAGACAACTTAAAGATTTACAGAAAAGTATTGATGAAAGAAAAGCCGGCGTTGATAAGGCTCATGAGTCTAAAAATAATCGTTTTTGGGCTGAAAGAACAACTAATAATCATTTAGACTTTTCAACGTTAAGATCTAATGCTTTTATCAGAGAAGAATTAACTCGCATGGAGAATAAATTAAAAACCTTTACCTATCTCTTAGAAGAATATGATGCTGAGAGCAAAACCAATAATACCAGAAAAGATCTAGAGAAACGCGTTGACAAACTGAATATGGGTGGATCTGGTAAAATTGATAAACTAAAGCAAAAAGTCAATAAATATGAAAGAAGAAAAACATCTAGCAGTAAAAATACAAAGATTACTAACGAAATGATGGAAATCCAACAGGAATATGAAGAAATTCAACAAAAAATGAGTCATTTCCAAGATGCAATGTCTGACCTGAATCACCCCACCCCTCAAATGCAAAAAGTAGACAACAAGAATGATGGTGTTCAGCAGTATACATACCGTATTCAGAAAATCTCACCACTAAATAACCCTTATCAAAAAATGGCCTCATCAAAACAGGTCAATACTAATGATGGCGTTGTTAAAAAGGTTACAAAACCAAGAGTTCGACATCAATCATATGATGCTGGCATGGATTTAGATGCCCATCATACTAATGGCAATAAGTCATTAATGAATCTGTCTACTCCATCAATGGATGGCGATAATAATGACATAAAGCCGGAAAAAACACTGAATGTTCCGGTTCGACATGCCACTATGATAACTTAAGATCATTACATTATTGCTACCAATTAACGTTATTTTCTGGCATCCTCTCTACAGGCATTGACAACAAGAGGATGGAAAATGGCGACCAGACTCCATCGTATCTGGCATAATAACCGTTTTGCAGCGTGGCGCCCCAATCTATGGGACTTTATCGCGTTGCTTCTTATTGGCAGTCTATTTATGGCTTTAGCCTGGAGTGCTGGACAGATGGATACACCCTATCAAATTGGCCAACCTCTACCGATTTCACTATCACTCCATGCTCTGCCCTATTACAGCTTGCGCACGGTATTGCGCCTGTTAATTGCCATGCTGTTCTCGCTCCTCACGACCTTTATCTTCGGCACCCTGGCTGCAAAAAATCGCCATGCTGAACGCATTATTATTCCCTTAGTCGATATTCTACAGTCGGTACCAGTCTTAGGTTTCCTCTCGATTACCGTGGCTGGCTTCATCGCCCTATTTCCTCACCGGATGCTCGGACCAGAGTGCGCAGCGATTTTTGCAGTGTTTGTTGCGCAGGTATGGAATATTCTCCTTGGTTTCTACCAGAGTCTACGCATGCTACCTGCTGATCTCAGTGAAGCCGCTGATATTCTGCAGCTATCGCCATGGCAACGTTTCTGGCGCGTTGAAGTCCCCTTTGCTATGCCGAGCCTAATCTGGAATGTCATGTTGTCAATGTCAGCAAGCTGGTTCTTTATTGTTGCCAGTGAGGCCATCTCGGTAAACAACCAACTGATTCTGCTACCTGGCATCGGCTCTTATGTAGCCCTTGCTATTAGCCACTCTA
This sequence comes from Gammaproteobacteria bacterium, assembly GCA_028282395.1. The sequence goes on along the minus strand of JANQHY010000100.1, from coordinate 9,070 downwards.
ATAAACTGGCAATTACGGCAGCAATCGCTGCCATGTTAGTGGTAATTTTACTGTACGACCAACTGCTATTTCGCCCTTTGGTCTACTGGGGTGACCGTTTCCGCATTGATGTCGCACCTGATGAAAAAGCGCCGCGCGCCTGGTTTGTCTCACTACTGCGGCGCACACAGCTACTCCCCTGGTTTGGTTATCTGTGTGGTTTGCTGTTTACCATTATGGTTAACTTACGCGTCAACCGTCCTGATGCGGTATCCCCAACATCAGGCAACATCCAGCGCCGCCTTCAACGTGCTGCGGTTGGTGTCTGGTATATGGCAATTCTGTTGATCTGCACCTTAGCAATTCTCACTCTCGCCCACTTTATCTTTCAGCAGGTCACTCTGCATGAAGCCTGGCACGTGGTAGTGCTTGGTGGCTATACAGCATTACGGGTGATATCGCTAATCATTGTCTGTTCAGTGGTGTGGGTACCGATCGGTGTTTGGCTCGGAATGAAAAGTGGCCTGATGCGCTACGCACAAGGCATTGTACAGATTCTTGCCGCCTTTCCCGCCAACCTACTTTACCCAATTATTTTCACCGCCATCACCACCTTTCATCTCAACGTCAACATCTGGGTAGTACCATTAATGGCCTTAGGCGCTCAGTGGTATATTCTCTTTAATATTATTGCCGGCACCAGCGCTATCCCCAAAGATTTACACTATGCAGCAAAAAACTTCTCGCTGCACGGCTGGAACTGGTGGCGCCGTTTTATTCTACCCGCGCTGTTTCCCTACTATATTACCGGTATTGTTACTGCAGCTGGCGCTGCCTGGAATGCCAGTATTGTTGCCGAAGTGGTTAAATGGGGCAACACGACACTTGAAGCACAGGGCCTTGGCGCCTATATCACCGAGTTTACGACTAACGGTGACTTCCCGCGTATTGCCCTTGGCATTGTCGTGATGTGCATCTATGTACTAGTATTTAATCGACTCGTATGGCAACCCTTGTATAATCTGGCACAGAAACGCTACGCGTTAAGCTAATAGATAGGTAAAAACATTATGACCGAAAAAAATGTTGTACTAAGTATCGAACACATTAAAAAGGTGTTTAAACATGACGAGAATCAGCCACTACTGGTACTTGATGATGTTAACCTGACGCTGCATGAGGGGGAAATTATTGCACTGCTTGGCCGTTCCGGCTCAGGCAAATCAACACTGTTGCGAATTATTGCTGGTCTGATCCGTGCTGATGGCGGGACAGTTTACTATCGCGGCCAACCCGTACGACGGCCAGTCCCTGGCATCTCTATGGTATTTCAACACTTTGCCCTGATGCCATGGCTAACAGTACTACAGAATGTTGAGCTAGGATTGGAAGCACTCGGCATTAACCGCGAAGAGCGCCGCCAGCGCGCATTAAAAGCGATTGATACCATTGGTCTGGATGGATTTGAATCCGCCTTCCCACGTGAACTCTCTGGTGGTATGCGTCAGCGCGTTGGCTTTGCTCGCGCTCTAGTCGTTAATCCTGATGTATTCCTGATGGATGAGCCGTTTTCGGCACTGGATGTTTTGACAGCAGAAAATCTACGTAATGACCTACTCGCTTTGTGGCAAGAAAATCCTAATCCGGAAAACTGCATTTTGCTAGTAACGCATGATATTGAAGAAGCGGTACTAATGGCTGACCGTGTCATCGTCTTTGATAGCAACCCTGGTCGTGTTCTCCATGACTTGGCGATTAATCTACCTCATCCACGTGATGAAGAGACACCTGGCTTTCGTCAGCTCGTTGATCAGATCTACCGTATTATGACCGGTGGCCGTGACCTGGTGATGGCAGCAGAACAGGAGGTTGATCTTGGCTATCGCTTACCCGATGCACGTGTATCAGAGCTCTCCGGCTTCATTGAAACCCTCCTTGAAGAGGATGGTGATAAAAAATCGGTGGAGTTATCAAAATTAGATGACATTCTTCACTATGATATTAATGAACTCTTCCCACTAGTGGAAGTACTAGAGATTTTGCAGTTTACCAAACAAGCAGATGCCGGTATCCGCTTAACTGAAGCGGGTTGTCAATTTGCTCAGGCGGATATTCTTGAACGTAAAAAGATATTCGCACGCCATCTACTAAACTGTATTCCATTAATTAAACATATCCGTACAGTGCTCGCTAAACGCTTGCATCATCGGGTATCAAAAAAATACTTTCTCGCTATTCTTGAGGACTATCTTAGCCCAGAAGATGCTGAACGGGTCATGCGCGTCGTAATTGAGTGGGGCCGTTATGCCGAACTATTTGCCTACAATGATGGTGATGGCAAGCTTAATCTCGAGAATCCACAATAGCAAAATTTTTTTATTCTCCTCGCTTACAAGTAAACATTATCGAAAAAATCATTAGCCGCGTCGCTCCACATCCCCGCGCCGTCGGGAGCGCAGGACGACGGCTGATGTGTCAACACCACTTTTTCCCTCTCCCATAAAAAGTCGGAGAGAGAGAGGAGTAAAGGCAATTGCCCAATACCTATTCAACATGGTAGAATACGCTTTTTATGAATGGAGCATTATAATGAGATTTCTACAAAGCTGCCTAAATGGTGAAGCGCGATTATGGAAAGTCTGGTGGCTACTATTTGTTTTACCACTATTGATTCTCACCCTTGTCAATATGGTCAACTATTTACCCTCTATTACTATTTTAAACCGCTCTATGGCTGTTACCACTATCACCTCAGTCATTCAAGTTGTGATTAGTCTTTTCATTCCATTCTCTGTCTGGCGCTGCTCGAATAATTGCCAATGGCAAGGCTGGGGAACTATTGTAAGATTGCTATTAGTACCGTTTCACTTTCTTGCTGGGCTCTATGCACTACTCGTGGTTACGCTATTAGCCCGCAACCGTGCATCATACTTGCTAACCATTACCCCACTCTACCGTACCATGGTTATCATCTGTTTCATTGGTGTAACAGTGCTATTTATCTGCTACCTGGTCAATATCTACCTAAAACACAAAGATGCTGAAAACCCACTCAGTATAAAACTCAACTGGTACATTATTCCCCTACTACTCTCATTGACACATGTTCTCAATGATGCCACCGTTTTTTATTCACATGCTATTAACGCTAAAAAGCTCGAACAAATCAGTCAAACACAGCAACAAGCATATCAGCAACGCGATGGAAGCAACTTTTCGTAGATATTTCGACGGCAAAGAGCCGTTATGGAAAATGTGGTGGGCATTCTATGTCATCCCTTATGTGCTACTCGTATTTATCAAATCGATGAATATTGGCCTTAACATATTTATTGTCAATCCAACCTCGCCCAACGATTTTAAACAGCTGTTTCCCTATCACTTTACCCCTATACCGCTTGTTATTGCGACAATAATAGGCGTTTTGCAATTCTTTTACTTTCCGATGGCAACATTTTGTGTCTGGCGCTGCTCAACGAATGTCCGCCATAGCGTGTGGGGAATCATCACTAGACTATTTTTAATCATTGCGCCAACTCTTGCCATCTTTTATATTTTTTTTAGTCCATTTTCACCTATTAGTGAAACAACTCCTGCAGCAACACTGGATATATTAGGGGCAGCAACTAGAGCAACTCTGTTGATTGAAGGCATCTTAATTCTACTCTACCTATTTAATGGCTTATTGAAATTGTGTCGTAAAGAAAGTATTGTGGCAGCAACCATTCACTGGACAGTACTACCCTCACTGCTCGCTTTTATTCATATGCTATTGATCGCAATGAATGTCTGTCTACCACTGCTTATGTAGACAGATCTATACCTGACTTTTGAAATTAGTGATCTACTTCTTCTTCTCTTCTTCGCCACTACCGACCATCTTTTCAATAGAGGAAGATAATTCATTCAGCAACTGTACCACACGATCAACCGAGGTCGGTTTTTCTAGCGGTTGCGGTGGATATTCAGTTGCTTTCTCCATATCATGGATTAACTCTGTAGCAATATCTCTACCCTGCTCTGCCGATTTACCCATTAAGCGCTCGGCAAAAGCCACTGGCGACTCTAAAGCAACACGACTGGAGAGTGGTGCAGAAAAGTCGCTAAACTCACTTTCCGGTACCATCAAACGGGTAAGGTCTGACAGAGTAACTTTATTAAAGACATTAAGCTCAGTGGTTGACTCTTCGATTGCTGCCTGCTCCTTGGCAATCGCCACGTCATCAACCGTTGATTTCAATGCACCACCGCTACTATCACTGTAACCAATCAAGGCATTGATACCTCTGTCGATCAACGACCCTTCATTCGTTTCTCGATAGGTTTGAATGATGAAATCAACATCAGAGCTACGTGATGCAACTCCCTCAACTTCGAGCTTACCCTCTTCACGCAACTTGTCGAAACGGTGCAAGCGGTTTTGCAGATCAAGCAAGACACGTGTTTTAGGTCGATCGACTTTAAGATGCTGGTTCAGACGCATGAATTGTACTGGAGTAGGATTCGCATAGAACATACGCGAGCGAATCATTGTTGAGCCAAAGAAGATATGTGCCTCACCCTGCAACTGCTCTTTGAGATCGAGTAGGTCAACCCGAGCGCGACGCTCAGCAGAAGAGCTACGCGTATCGAGATAAGTATTAAACATACTCTGCGGGTCAGTTTGAAAGGTATCAACTTTGGTAACAAATGCTTCACCCGCTGTTTTTTGAATAAATTCCCAAGTTTCAACCGGATCCTCAATTTTCATTGCTACTTTAATATTGGTGTTACCACCAATAGATGCCGCCTCCTCTTTAGAGGCCTTCTGCAGCGATGGCAAATCCTGACTGGCAAATACGGCACAGAAACCCAATGACCGTGCTTGTGCGGCAACAATTGCAAACCCCTCAACTGAGTAGTAACCATATTCATCAAGAATACAGACAAATGGAGTAGGTGAGTTGGTTGGCTTACGCGCAATCAAATCTTTATAGCTACCTTCTACCCCTTCACCTAAACCAGAAGCCATCATTGCCTTCAGTGTTGCAATAATAATCTTACCCAAGTTTGCCAATTCAGGCGGTGATTTTTCCAGTGCCGGAAGTAGCACAACCAGAATACGACGATTTAATACCACATCATGCAGATCAACTTCGGCTAGATTGGTACGCAAGATATGACCATAGGTATCAGCCAAAGAGGTAAATACCCGTGTCAACTGCATGGTAATGAAACCATGCTGCTCTAATACCTGTGAAACCTGCTTGCCCTTCTTAGCACGGTTATAACCGGGAAGGTTAACCATATAGTTATCAATCGGCTCAACGACACTATCAGGGGCATCTTTTAAACTGACTGGCTCCTGATCATCACGAATAAACATCCGATCAACGTGCACCGCTTCTAACCGGTCAAGGGCAAAGTATTTACGCAAAATATTCGCATCAAGGAGAATCTTCCCCTGGTCACGCATATATACCAATAGACGCATTAACGCCTCAACGAAACCGATGGCACGACCTTTCCACATATCACCATCAGGTGAGGCTGAACTGGAGTCCATCAAACTCACTACCAGCTGTGCCAACATACTCGATGAACCACGACAAAAAGGGTTAAGTGTATTCGATAGCCGATGCTTTTGCGGTCCAACAATATCACGCGCACCCGTCATGAAGTTAACCAGCAGAACATCATCTTCACGCCCCATACTGCGCGCCATTGAAAAGATTTTGGAGAAGACCGAGTTATCACCTTTACCATCGACAAAAATAAAGCCACTACCCTGTACCAGGGAATTAAAACTCAACGATAACAGCGCTTCGGTTTTACCTGAACCGGTTGAGCCAAACATTAAAACGTGCGTCCGCATATCCTCATTAGTAAACCAAATTTCATCGTTATTACTCTTCTGGTTGCCAAGATAGGTAATACCCCCCGCTTTTTTTGCCTTCTTTTTTCCGCCACCAGGTAAGACATCATTGAAATCAAGCTGATTAGAGCGTTTAGGCATCCGAAAAGGCAGTGTTGTTTTTCTACTGTAGGAGTAGAAAAATACACCAATACTAATTAAAAAAATAAGATCAGCAAACGCCTTAAAAAAGAAACAGGCGATCATTGCGGTTAATGTCACCATTGCCGCATTACGTGGCTCTTTAAAAAAGTCATAGAAGCGCTGTCCGAGCGTCCGCGTATCGCGGATCAGACGACTAGGATCCTGTTCATGCTTTGCTTCTAATCCGCGCAATGCCATACTCAGTCACCTCTACTCTTTTTTACCACCTGACTCTTCATCCGGCACATACTCAATCTCACTTATTGCCAATTCCAATGCGTCAACGGCCTCTTCAACCATCGGCATCTTAATTTTACGTGATAAGTCATTCTCTGCTAGCCAGTGTGCAAACGGTCCCGCCACTTCAGCAGGAGCAGTCTGGCGTCCAACTGAGTTTAGTAAAAACCATAAGCGCCGGTCAATCGGCTTTAACCAAAGAAAATCTGCTGTTGCTAAAACACCATCTTTACGCGCTTCTGCTAGCATCGCTGCCAACACCGTTAACACATAGGCATGTTCCTGGGTGATTTTCTTTACCTCTTTGCGGTTAGCATATTTCTTTAACAGCTCATTCACGCCAGAGAAGTTCAGCCGTTTCCCTTTACCACCAGAACGAGCAATAGAGTTCAATAATTCGCGTGAACTATCTTCATCACGACACAGCCGCGCGGCAAAAATAGCGAATAATGCCTTGTTGTGGACACTTAGGTGGTTAACTCCCTGCCACAATGGCCCTAATTGCATAGCGAATAGTTGGCGGGCACGCGTTTTTTTTACGGAGACAGTAACCGTGACATCTTTCTTAAGTTGAGTCTCATCTGCAATAGCAACCTCTTCCTTAAACAATTTGTAATGTTTAATAAACTGCATTGGCGTCATTGCCATCGCCCATTTACCCTTTTCTATATGCTCCTTGACTAAATCCATACTCATCACCGGCGTAATTTGTGGCCAAAGCACGCTTTCTGCATTCTGGAGACTTTTCATTGTATAAATGTGGCGAAAATTTGACGTTGAGCTGCGAAAATAGAGTACAATCGACAGCACAAATAAAACAATCATCACCGGAATAAAAATATAGTTGCCAACACTATTGGCCATCTGCTCTATTTGTGAAAAAGGAACCTCGGTCGGTGCAATCATTATTTGACGCACAGAGATCTCCATCAATGCTGCTTTGTTGGTAAAAAAGCTGATGATCGATAGTTCAAACAGCTTAACGTAACAGAATGCGCGGATAAGTGGCCCTCTAGCCCACACCCAAATAATAAAACCAACGACAAACAGACCAATAATAAGCCATACTGGCCCCATATGGTTATCTACCGGCTTTTGGCCTCCGCCGCCGCCTCCTCCTGGCCCCTGTGGTGGCATGTTTCTCTCTCTTAAAACCTGTTATGGCCAATATTATCTCATGAACCGTTATGTATCACAACCCATTCCACCATCAAGCCGCCCCACCACTTGCGTCACAACTATACCAATGATAGAATCAGCGTATTCAAAAAGGAGTTAGCATATATGAAAAGCAGCATTGCTCAATCAACGCGCAGCCGTTGTATTAAACAGATTATTGCAACCGTTGCTGCAACAGCTGTTCTTAGCAGCAGTAGCGCCTATGCAGCTATTTCCGAAGGGGCGGCCAAACTTATCAGCGACGGCTATACCATTACCAATTACCAATTTACCAGTGAAAAAAAGGTAACAATTAACACCGTAAAAGTGACCATGTTAGTTCACGCAACCGTTGCGCCGGACAGACTCTCCGGCACCTTAAAACAGTTGAAACGTATTGCTATTGCCAATGCTAAATTTGACCTCACGACACTAACACAAAACCGCACACAAACTGGACTTATTCAACTTAGCGCGCAACTAACAAGTGAAGCGCCACTCACTACTCTAGCAGCTATTTATCAATTCGCTGAACAGCACTCGAAGAGCGGCACACTCTACAAAGTCTCGACTATCGTGCCCTATCGTTCTCAAGCAGACAAACAGCAGACAATCAATCAAATGGCACAAGCGCTTTACCAACAAGCCAAGGCTTATGCGAATGCAGCAGGCAGCAGTTATCGTATCGCTTCGATAAACTACCGCACGCCACGTTATCTCAATAATACTAATCAACGCCCGATGCCAATTATGCTTGCTGGCAGGGCAAGCCGTGATGCACAAAGTACCTCTGCGCCAATGCTCACCATGAAAGAGCAGATCTCTTTAACTGCGGATGTGACCTTTGTTAGCCAGGGGAAGAAATAGCACGATGACCGATCCAGTGACTGTCTCAACCTCTCCTTTAGTCGGTATGATTATGGGCTCACAATCTGACTGGCCAACTTTAGCCTATGGCGCCGAGATACTTGATCAATTTGCTATCCCGTATGAAGCAGAAATTGTTTCGGCCCACCGCACACCTGACCGTCTGTTTGAGTATGCCGCAACCGCTGAGGAACGTGGTATTAAAGTCATTATCGCCGCTGCTGGCGGTGCCGCTCATCTACCTGGCATGACTGCAGCAAAAACCCTGTTGCCTGTCCTCGGTGTTCCGATTGAATCACAAGCGCTGAAAGGGATGGACTCACTCCTATCCATCGTACAAATGCCAAAAGGTATCCCTGTTGCGACATTAGCGATCGGCAAATCGGGGGCAATTAATGCCGCACTTCTTGCAGCAAGCATTTTAGCAACCTCACGACCAGCTATCGCTGAGCAGTTACGTCAGTTTCGCCAACAACAGACTGATGCCGTCTTAAATAACCACGACCCGCGGAGTCAAACATAAATGATACTAGGAATTATTGGTGCTGGACAGTTAGCTACTATGCTAGCCTTGGCAGCTAAGCCATTAGGCATTCATTGTCGCTGTTTAGCAAAAAATCCCCAAGAACCTGCTAACGGGGTTGCTGAACTAAACATTATTGATGAGCAGGACTATCAAGCCATCACTGAATTCGTTCAATCTGTCGATGTCGTTACCTTTGAAAATGAGAATGTCAATCCAGAACTACTGGATTTCATTGCTGCACAAGCAAAATGTGTCTACCCTAATAT
>JANQHY010000137.1 GCA_028282395.1 Gammaproteobacteria bacterium | reverse complement strand
GGAACGACGTAAAGCCTTTAAGCCGCAGTTGCCTTATGGTTTAGATCCAGATGGTAAAAATAACCGACCTTTATTTATTCCCGATTCAGCCCACACTCGTATTCACTTATTACACGGCTGTCATCAAACAATTGCTTATCCGCATTACCCTGGTATAACTGACTATTTTGCGGCTGGTCTTCGCACTTATAAAAATATCATAGGTGGCAAGCTACCGGCTCAACTTAAAAGGGCCTCCAGTTGGCATCATTTTGGTGATAAGAGTAGCGATATTATCTTCCCTAAAGAGAATCGGTGCGTGCTAAAGAAAACGCACCAAAATCATCCTGTGGAAACTATCGTGTATAATAATTCAGTGCTTTATGATGTGTATCAATACTTTATAAAAAATAACAAAGGTAGCAGTAGCTTTAAACAGGCCATAAGTGATCCGAATGACAAATACTATAGTTTATTCAAGTGGGCTTATGAAAATAGTCATTTCTACCGTATCACCGGCAAGAAAATGAATGATGTTGATGATGAGGTTTTAGCTCAGGCAGTTCAGTGTCAATCCAGAGAAGCTTTAGCACTTCTGGCTATGCAATACAAATACTATGGGCGCTGTGACTTACCTGTCGCTAGTGCTAACTTAACTCACCAAGCATTAGAAAAGCTTATTGTCTCGCCAGAGGAAGAACAGAAGAACTATCTAAGGCAACGATTTGACCTTGAGCGTTGTCATCCTCTAAAGAGAGCTAAACTGGTTGCTAAAAACCGTGACCAATGCGCCCGAATACTTCACCATGCTCAAAAAGTCGCTCAGCACGATAGTAGTATTCTCTATACCCTCTGTATCAGGGTGGTTGCTCTAATTAAGAAAATAACTCACTCTAAAGAAGGCTCGCATTCCGATTTGAAATCAAGTTGTTCACAAGGTTACCACGCGGCTGATTTTGAAGCAGCAAAAAGACATTTTGATGCTCATTGCACATATCGTACAGCAGCACCATTTGCTGCTCAGTCAGGAATCTCTTCTCCCATAGTTAAACAGCCGGATTTGTCATTTGACAAATCCGGCTGTTTAACTAACTGATTTTAATCTTGTCGTAGCTTGTGCATTAAAAGTATAAAAACCAGAATATGATGGCTTTTACGGATTAGGATTAAAATCAGAAATATCATTAGACGAACTGGAAGCATGATCAAAACCTGGCGCCATAACTAAAGCAGGCTCCTGCGCTGCTGCTGGTTCTCGCTGTTCAAACTCCCGTGCAACCTCAGCTAATGGGTGCTCTATCACTCTTCCTGCATGTCTTGTTAGTACCCAATTTGTAGTACATGCTTGGATCTTGCTGTTATAATGTTTATTTAGAAGGTCAACAATGTTATATGCCAGTGAACCATGCTCAAGAGACGATAAGGTTATTCGTAATTGTTGTGCACATTCCTGTGCTGATGGGTCATCAGTTTTAGCGAATTCAATTAGTTCTTTCTGTTGTGGATATTGAGTACCTAATTGCTTTAAAGTTTCTTTGGTAAGCATTTCTCTAAACCTCCTAAATGCCGGTTAAAACACGATTATTCTACATAATGGTTATTTGAATGATATTCGTAAAAATACGTGCTGATGTAATCTCTGCTATTTAACCTATAGCAACTACCTGGTGATGAAGCACTATGTTAAGATGATGAACTGAATCATTACAGCGGAGATCCCCATGGCGTTTAATAAAATCAATATCCCTCAAGGCCAAACCATTTCAATGGATAATAATGGTGCATTACAGGTGCCCAATAAGCCCATTATCCCTTTTATTGAAGGTGATGGTATTGGGGTGGATATTACTCCGGTAATGAAACAAGTGGTAGACACTGCGGTTGAAAAGGCTTACGGCGCTCAACGCACCATCAGTTGGATGGAAGTGTATGCGGGGGAGAAGGCTACACAAATATATGATAAAGAAACTTGGCTGCCAGATGAAACACTCGAAGCGATGAAAGAATTTAAGGTTGCAATCAAGGGGCCACTTACTACACCGGTTGGTGGCGGTATTCGTTCTTTAAACGTAGCCTTGCGCCAACTATTAGACCTCTATGTTTGTTTACGTCCGGTACGTTACTATCAAGGTACCCCCAGTCCATTAAAACATCCTCAATATACTGATATGGTAATTTTTCGTGAAAATTCAGAAGATATTTACGCCGGTGTTGAATGGCAAGCGGATACCCCGCAAGCTAAGAAGGTATTAGACTTTATGAAAAACGAAATGGGGGTGAAAAAGATCCGTTTTGAGCAACATGTTGGTCTGGGACTTAAACCCATTTCTAAGCCAGGCACCTCTAGGCTGGTGCGTGCAGCAATCCAATATGCGATTGATAATGACCGTGATTCTGTGACTTTAGTGCATAAGGGTAACATCATGAAGTTCACAGAAGGTGCCTTCAAAGATTGGGGGTATTTGGTAGCACGTAAAGAATTTGGAGCCAAGCTCATAGGAGATGGCCCGTGGTGTGAGTTTAAAAATCCACAGACAGGTAAAATGATTACCGTCAAAGATGTGATCGCCGATGCCTTCTTGCAACAAATTTTACTGCGTCCTAAAGAATATGATGTGGTGGCAACCATGAACTTAAATGGTGATTACATTTCTGATGCTTTGGCAGCTCAGGTCGGTGGTATTGGTATTGCACCTGGTGCCAACATCGGTGATGGGGTGGCCATCTTTGAGGCAACCCATGGTACTGCGCCTAAGTATGCTGGTCAGGATAAAGTGAATCCAGGCTCGTTGATTCTATCTGCTGAAATGATGTTACGTCATATGGGTTGGGTAGAGGCGGCTGATCTGATCGTTAAAGGCATGGAAGGTGCTATTGCTGCAAAAACAGTTACTTACGATTTTGAACGCTTGATGGATGGTGCTACATTGTTAAGCTGTTCTCAGTTTGGTCAGGCAATTATTAACCACATGTGATTTTATTATCTGAGCTGGGTGTTTTTTAGATAGAAGACCGTCGATAAATAGACGGTATTAATGCTTACAAAAAATATCAAGATCAGGTTAGGATTTAATTGTAGTTATTTGCCTTTGAATTAATATATTTTCCGTATTTATTGAATTAATGCCTGAATTATGCTTCAATTTATGCAGGTAAGGAGAGGCGCTATTTTAACTGGAGGAAGCCGATAGTTAAGGTAGGTGCTTTGCATGAATTATAAAAATAAAATTACCCAAGGGATTATTTCTTTTGCTATTGCTAGCTGTTTTTTGATATTGCCATCTAAAAGTTTCGCCGGTGGCGGTCGTATTACATTAACCCTATATAACTGTATTCAGGGTAAAACTTTATATCCGAGACTCTATTGTTCGAATATGGAAGGATGCCCCAGTGGACAATATATTCTTCATGGATCTTCACAAAAAGGGACATGCGGACAGGGAATTATGATGCTTCACAATGCCACTGGTGGAGGCGGGATTGGTGTTGTTTCTATAACAGGTCTTAATGGTGGAACAATAGTATATAGTAGCAATAAATACCATCATGACTACTTAAGATACCCTGATGAGAGTACCAATCTCCCTTATCGTGGTTGGACTTGGGGATTTACCGGAGGAGCATCGCTTGCTTTTGTATCAAATAAAAATTATAAAAAACTACCTTCAGGGGTTACTTGTCCAAGTGGTTCTGATGAGCATGGTCCGGTATGTATTAGCCTTCACGAGGAATGTGTAGGATGGGCAGGTATTCCTCATCATGCAATTTGTACAACGCATCTGTTTACCTATAAGGTATATGTGTTTGCCTCTCCATATGGACAACATGCTGGGCTACCCAATTTGCCTTCTTCAGTCAATGGCTAACTCGGACATTGACTGAAGTTATGCTTAGGCTGAACTCTTGTAAAATTTACTAAGCGGCTGCTTCAAAAATTACCCAAGAGGTTGCTACCAAGCTCGCGCTCAATATGGAGCCTACAAGAGGCCATTTATATTTGGATAGTTTATTAATCCAGCCATCATTAGCGGCAAGAGAATTTGATTGTTCTGTAAAGCGCGGTGCAATTTCATAAAAAGCATCCCACCAGCCTTCTTGCCAATATAGTGAGCCTCTTTTGAGCCTATTTGAAAGGGGTTGTTATCGACGGATTGTTGCATTTTTAAGGCTTTGAAACCTTCACTATAGCAATGGTCAAAGTTTACTGATAGGAATGTATTTGCTTGGATCGTCATGACAGCACTCCTTAATTAATTTTGCTTGCCACATGCATATAATATTGATAAAAAGTCTTGATTAACAATCACGCTTACGTGTGTTTACTTAGATATCTGCATAAATAGATAGCCGGTTTCCTACAACCGACACTTCAGTATTAACGTTACAAATAACGAGATTTTAAAACCAAAAGCAAGATTACCGACCAATAGCCGTTAGCTCATTTCTTCATCGGCAAGCCTGGTCGCTAAACCAATATACTGTTCTGGCGTCAGTTGATGAAGTGCGTCTTTTACTTCTTTAGGCAACTCAAGCTTGTCGATCAGTGCCGCTAAGTTATTGTGTGTAATCGGCTTGCCACGTGTAATGGCTTTTAACTGCTCATAGGGGTTTTCCAAGCCATGTTTGCGCATTACAGTTTGAATAGCTTCTGCCAAAATCTCTGGATGCTGATTGAGGTCATCAACAATGAAATCGACGTCTACATCGAGTTTGCCTATGCCTTGTAATAAGTTGCGATAGCCAATTAAGCTATGGGCAAAGGCCACACCCAAATTGCGTAATACGGTTGAGTCCGTGAGGTCGCGCTGCCAACTTGAGATAGGCAGTTTGTTAGCCAAATGATCAAATAGCGCATTAGCGATGCCAAAGTTACCTTCCGCATTCTCAAAGTCAATTGGATTGATTTTATGCGGCATAGTAGAGGAGCCCACTTCATTAAAGTCGGGTTTTTGTTTAAAATAACCCAATGAAATATAGCCCCACATATCGCGACAGAAATCAGTAAGAATGGTATTAACGCGTATCATGTTATGGAATACATCTGCCATCAAGTCGTGTGGTTCGATTTGTGTAGTCATTGGGTTATAAGTAAGTCCAATGCTTTCGACAAATTTTTGTGATACCAATGGCCAGTCGACATCCGGATAAGCAACAACATGCGCGTTAAAGTTACCCACCGCGCCATTCATTTTACCAAGAATAGGGTGGTGTAATAGGTTCTTTAATTGGCGGCGGATTCTGGCAATGACATTGGCAATTTCTTTACCGACAGTCGTTGGCGAGGCTGACTGGCCATGCGTGCGCGATAGCATAGGTACACTAGCATGCATTTTACCTAACTTTTCCAGACTTTGAATAATCTGATGTAATTGAATGTAGATTACTCGTGCCATTGTCATTTGCAGCATTCGTGCATAAGCCAGATTGTTAATATCTTCTGAAGTACAAGCAAAGTGAATAAATGGAATGTAACGGCTTAAGGTAGGATGGTCAGCAATCTTTTCCTGCAAGAAATATTCCACTGCTTTGACATCGTGATTGATTTCTTTTTCGATGGCTTTGATACGCATCGCTTCGTTTAGTGTAAAGCGGTCGGCAATATGATCCAGATACCGTTCATCTTCTGGTGATAAGGGTGGACATTCAAAGATTTCAGGTGTTTGAGACAAGTGCTGTAACCAGCTCACTTCAATAAAAACACGGTTTTTAATCAGACCGTATTCGCTGGTAATTTCCTTTAACGCTTCGGTTAAATGAGCATATCGGCCATCAACTGGCGAAATAGAATACAATTCATTCATCATAAAAAAGTCACTTTGACACGTTTTCGCCATTATATAAGACTTTTTACTGCTAACAAAGTCATGTTAGTACTATAATTGTCTTCAATATCAGCAAAAGCCCCGTTACAATAGCCAACCATTCCAACCTGACATAATATAATTCAATGATTCGCTGCGCCATTCTACCTATTTTATTACTGCCACTGATCAGTTATGCCGTTAACGTTACTAATAGCGATGAAACTAAAGCACAAGCCGCTGAAAAGGCACAGAAAGTAGTAGCTAAGCACCACAAACAATGCGTAAAAAAATGTATTGCTAAAGCACAGGCCGCTGTCAGCCCCTGGAAAGGTACTAACGTGGGTGCCGGTGCGGTGATCAATACAGGTAACACCCGTTCTCAATCGTATAACGTGCAAACAAACTTGCATTATCAACGTAATCAGTGGCAATTTTCTGGTCTGCAAACTTATCAACGTAATGAGACAGCCAAAGATGGTGTGACCGCAAATCGTTTATACTTACAAGGCCAATTACAGTATAACTTTGTTAATCGTAACTATGCATTCACCCAGGTCAATTACACTGATGATCGTTTCGATGGATATAACTATACCGGTAACTGGAATATTGGTTACGGACGCAATATTCCTATGCCGGAGAACATGACTTTAAGTTTTCAGGGCGGTCCCGGTATTCAGCGCACAGTACCTCGAGATACTGATAAGGTCCATGATTTTCCTAATTTACAATTGCAGGGTAACTACACTTGGCAGATCAATGATCAGGTAGAGTTTAAGCAAGATATTCAAACGAACCTCACCAACCAAAATACGCGTACCACCTTTACTACCAGCCTATCTACCAGTTTATTTGCACATTTAAGCTTCCAGATTAATTTCCAAGCTATTAACGATACTGATCCACAGCCCAATAAAGCCAGTTGGAGTACTATCACAACCCTGAATCTGGTGTATAATTTTGCGTGAATTATCCAGGAGAGATGCCGGAGCGGCCAAACGGCCCTGTCTCGAACTCAGATGGGCGCTCGGTGCTTTTTCAATATATTTCAAAGGGTTAAGCTATTTCTGGCATGTTGCAATTTGCCATTTTTGGGCTAGATAGAATGCGGTTCCTGGCGATAGTTTTTGTAAAGCTTTTTTGGCTTAATTGATGTTTATTTACGGTTTTTTATTTGCCACTTTACAAAAACTATCAGTTGTTTTAAGTCACAAATCGGCACATTTTGGGCATACGGTTTAACTGCTTGAGTGAGTAGTTAAGCATGGATGCTTTCTTTTTTGTTGTTTATAAGCTACAATTAAAGCTATGAAAGTACGTGTATATAAAACGATAACTGACAAGCAACCGTTCTATGACTGGCTTAATAGACTTAAAGATAGAAGTATCAGGGCCAGGGTAAGACGCAGGATAGATCGACTTTCTCTTGGTAATGAAGGTGACTATAAAGCTGTTGGTCAAGGGGTATTTGAGCTTCGATTAGCCTTTGGTTCTGGCTATCGAATTTATTATGGAAAGATACATGATAGAGTCATTATTTTGTTATGTGCTGGAGATAAGGCCACACAAGAAAAAGATATAAAAATGGCTCAAGAATACTGGATAGACTGTAAGGAGCGTTTCAATGAAAAATGAAGAAAAATTGTTCAGTCAAACGACTGACTTTCATAAAGATTTAATTGCTAACTTGACGAACATTGACGAAGCTACCGAGTACCTGAAAGTTGCCTTGGAAGAATATGAAGATGACAACGATAGCGAAGCATTTATGTTGGCGCTTAAAAATGTTGCCTTGGCACAAGGAGGTGTTGGTACAGTTGCAAAGAAATCAAATTTGGATCGTGCCCATCTTTATCGTATTCTATCAAGTAAGGGTAACCCTCGTTTAATCACGCTTGACAAAATACTCCACGCACTTGGGTTTAGACTTTCAGTTGAGCCTATTTAGGTTCTGTTGGTTTTAGTTCTTATGTGACGATGACTCCACCATCCAAAAAATATAACATAAAAATATGATGGATGGTGAGGCTCCTAATGCAGACAGAAAAACTGATAGTCGAAGCATGGGGGAATGATGATAATATCCCAGTACATGAAGATATTGATGGAGCTTTCTTGCGAGGACGATTAAAAACAGTAGGCTTAAATTCTAACTGTGATCTTGACCTAATCAAGGATTTAATTGTTACCTCTGAGCGTGTTTTAGAAATAGGGTGCGGTTTTGGTCGAGTTATTGATTATCTTATTGCATTAAATTGCTGTACTTAAATTCATGGTATTGATAAAAGCGGGTCATTTAGTCAATTGTGCTCGCAACGCTATAGGGATAACCCCAGGGTTGAGATTAGTAAGAGAGATATCTTTGATCTTAATACAGTAGCATCGTATGATCTTATATTAATGATGTGGGCACTTTTATATGAGTTTTCCGCAGATGAACAACCTAGAGTAATTGCTAAATCACTGAGTCTACTTAAGGCTAGCGGGGTTTTCTGCTTTGATGTTGCTGTACCGCCTCCGGACGAGTTTAAAAGTCCTTATGGCTATAATACCCCCAATGGGGTCTTGAGATATTACGTACCAACTCATCAAAGGATTCTTGAGATGGCTCCAGAAAATTATAAGACTACCTATTTGGAATATACAACCCCTACCCACAGAAAGAGAAGGTTGTATCTTATTTCGTCTGTATCCTAATAGCACCTCGGAAGAACATTGAAGCGCTTCTATCTGATAAAAACGTTACTTTAGAAAGTGACTGACATTGCACTAGCACTGACGAGTTTTAGTAAAATTTTAGTAGAATTTTAGTAAATGAGAAATTTAAAAGTTATTGAGCTTGTCGCTAGGCCGCATAATTGCTAGTATAGCGCCACGCGGAGAGATGCCGGAGCGGCCAAACGGCCCTGACTCGAAATCAGTGGGGGGCTTTAAGTCCCACGAGGGTTCGAATCCCTCTCTCTCCGCCATTTCTTACTGGTCCATACCGAAGACATGGGTTACAGTTTATATTCGAGACATAGGTAACACTTTTGCACCGAATGGGTTATCAATTGGCTCCACTCTATTAGCAGTCT
>JANQHY010000079.1 GCA_028282395.1 Gammaproteobacteria bacterium | reverse complement strand
TTCGGCATTAGAGATTGTCGATGCAAGTTTGAAAGAGCGTTATAGTTTTGCTGAAGTGGCACGCGTCTATTTTCGTTTGGGTGCTGCACTTGAGCTTGATTGGGTGCGGGAGAAAATTTCGCAATTCCAGCCTGAGAGTCGTTGGCAAGCGCAACTTAAAACAGTGCTCAGTGATGATCTGGACCATTGGCAGCGCGAATTAACGGTGAAAATATTGGCAAGCGAGCATAGTCGCAGAGGCGTTGAAGGTAAATTAAACCATTGGCGTGAGAATAATCAACGTTCGGTTGAGCGCTGGACAACGATTGTGAACTATCTTAAAGCCAGTGATGTGATTGATTCAGCGATGTTAACGACAACACTCTATGAATTGATTAACCTGGTTCAGGTTTGCACTTAAAGGAAAAGCCTCTCCTCTGACCTCTCTGCCGCCTTCTTTGGCAAGCAGGTTTGGGGAGAGAGAGGAATAGGACTGAAGAAAATGAAACGCATGGAAGTGATTCAGGGAGATATTACCCGCTTAGATGTCGATGCAGTTGTCAATGCTGCGAATAATTCACTGCTCGGCGGTGGTGGTGTTGATGGTGCTATTCATCGTGCAGCGGGGGCGGAACTGTTACAGGCGTGTCGTCAGTTGCATGGTTGTGATACCGGTGAGGCAAAAATTACATTAGGCTATAATTTGCCAGCTAATTATATTATTCATACCGTTGGTCCAGTATGGCAGGGTGGTCATGCTAATGAACAGGAGCAGCTACGTGCCTGTTATCATCACAGTTTACGTTTAGCCAGAACCTATCAGATAAATACGGTCGCTTTTCCTGCAATTAGTTGCGGTGTGTATGGATTTCCTTTACCGTTAGCTGCAGAGATTGCTATTAGTGAGGTGAGTCGTTTTCTTGCTGCAGAGCAGAGTCCAGAAAAAGTTATTTTCTGCTGTTTCTCAGGTGAGATAGTTGAGATCTACCTCCAAGCAATAGCGAATCACGACACTGATTAAATGACTGTTGTCAGGGTAATGCCTATGAAATTAGAATCGCGACTATCGACAGATGAATCTGAAATAGAGGCACGTGCAGAGAAATTGCGTCAGCAACTGAATGAACATAACTACTATTATTATGTGCTTGATGAGCCAGTAATTCCTGATGCTGAATATGATCGCCTAATGCGTCAACTGCAACAGTTAGAGCAGCAGTATCCTCAATTACAACGGCCTGATTCGCCAACTCAACGTGTTGGTGGTGCGGTATTAGAGGCTTTCAGCAAAGTTGGCCACCAAGTGCCGATGTTATCCTTGGATAATGGTTTTGACGCAGAGGAGATCGCTGCGTTTGATCGACGTATTGGTGAGCGGCTCGAGCAACAGGTCGTCCATTACGCCTGTGAACCTAAACTCGATGGCTTAGCCGTAACATTGCGTTATGAAAAGGGGTGCTTGGTTCAGGCGGCAACACGTGGTGATGGCTTTACTGGTGAAGAGATTACGGCTAATGTGCGCACTATTAAAACAGTGCCGTTACATTTGCGTGACGGTTATCCTGAATTATTGGAAGTACGGGGTGAAGTCTATCTACCCAAGGCGGGTTTTTTAGCCCTGAATGCACAACAACAGCAGCGTGGTGAAAAACAGTTTGTCAATCCGCGTAATGCGGCGGCAGGTAGTCTGCGTCAACTCGACTCTAAAGTCGCAGCAGAAAGACCATTGGCGATTTTCTGTTATGGGCTTGGCGAATGTTCTGATGAAACCTTTGCCAGTCGTCACGATCAGATGTTGCAGCGTTTTAAAACATTAGGGTTGCGTGTTAATGATCAATCAGTTGTTGTGACGACGGTTGCTGAAGCATTAGCCTATTATCAGCAGCTACTGAATAAGCGTGAGCAGCTGCCGTATGAGATCGACGGTGTTGTTTATAAAGTTAATGATTTTCAGCAACAGCAACAGCTTGGTTATCTGTCACGTGCGCCACGCTGGGCAATTGCCCATAAGTTTCCTGCTGAAGAGGCGTTGAGTAAAATTCTTGCTGTTGAGTTTCAGGTTGGCCGCACAGGCGTATTGACACCAGTCGCACGATTGCAACCAACACAGGTGGGTGGTGCAACAGTCAGTAATGCGACCTTGCATAATATGGATGAGGTGGCTGAGAAAGATATTCGCATTGGTGATGTCGTGATTATTCGTCGTGCCGGTGATGTCATTCCGCAGGTGGTGTCAGTGGTTATGGCACAACGTAGCGATGCTACGGAAGAGATTATTCTGCCATCACACTGTCCAGTATGCCATGCGGAAGTCGTTCGTGTTGAAGGTGAAACGGCAGCACGTTGCCAAGGTGGCCTTTACTGCTCAGCGCAGAAAAAAGAGCGCTTAAAACATTTTGCTTCACGACGGGCAATGAATGTTGATGGTTTAGGT
The DNA here is from genome assembly GCA_028282395.1 of Gammaproteobacteria bacterium. The sequence continues at coordinate 5,538 of JANQHY010000079.1, read as the reverse complement.
GATAAATTGATTGATCAGCTGGTTGAGCAGAAATTGGTTGATGATGTTACCGATATTTATCAATTGACGTTAACACAGCTTGCTAATCTCGAGCGTATGGGTGAACGTTCAGCGCAGAATCTTCTCGAGGCATTGGAGCAAAGTAAGGCGACAACCTTGCCACGTTTTCTTTATGCTTTAGGTATTCGTGAAGTAGGCGAATCTACGGCAAAAAATCTTGCTAACTATTTTGGTACATTGGAGGCACTACAGCAAGCTGATGAAGAGCAGTTGGTGCAGGTGGCCGATGTTGGTCAAATCGTTGGTGAAAATGTTCGCGCTTTTTTCTCTGACCAACACAACTGTGAAATTATTACTACCTTGCGTCAGCTCGGCATCAACTGGCCGGCGATAACACCACAGAGTGAGCAGAGCAAACCGCTGCAAGGAAAAACTTATGTGTTAACAGGGGCACTAGAAAACTATAGTCGCGACCAAGCAAAATTGGCGCTGGAGAATCTTGGTGCAAAAGTGGCGAGCAGTGTTTCGAAAAAAACCACTGCGGTGATTGCTGGTCGTGATGCGGGGAGTAAGTTGGAAAAGGCTGAACGTCTAGGTGTTGCTGTGCTCGATGAGCAGGCACTTGAGCAGCTATTACTTGAAAAGTAAATTTGCTTATTGGATTGGTTGTCTACGATGTTTAACGTTAGGAACAAACAGTAACAGTAGCAAACCAGGAATAATCATAATCAGAATGCTGGTCATACCGGCGCGTTGACTCTGAAATAACTCTGTCAATAAACCAAATAGAAATGGGCCGATAAAACTAGAGATGCGGCCGGAGAAATTATATAGGCCAAACATCTGTGTTAATAGTTCTGCTGGGGCGATGCGTGCCATATAGCTGCGACTTGCCGCTTGTGTTGGGCCGACAAAAAGGCCAAGGATTAGACCAAATGACCAGAACCATGCGAGTGAATGGGTTAAGAGCATCCCGGTGCCGGTAATAATCAAACCGATTAGCGATATCGTAATGGTGAGTTTGGCACCTAATAGATCATCAACCCAAGCAAACAGAGCAGCACCAATACCGGCAGAGGCATTGAGAGTAATGGCAAAAATTAAAATTTTCGAGAATGACATATGAAAGGTGCCACCGGCAAATGTTCCACCAACCGTGAAAAGGGTATTGAGGCCATCAATGTACAATAAGTGGGCAATTAGAAATAGTATTAAGCCTTTGTGTTGACGAGCTGTTAGTAGTGTTTGCCACAGTTCTGTTAAACCACGACGACAGGCTTGTCTGATCGGGAGCTTGATAGTGACGCGATCAGGGGTGAAAATAAAAAGCGGTACGGCAAAGAGGGCAAACCAGATTGCCGTTAGTAAACTAGTACTGCGAACATTGATTAGATTATGATCAGGAAGTAAGTGTACACAAATTAGCGCAACTCCTAAGCAGATTAGGCCGCCAACATAGCCTAAGCCCCAACCCCAGCCGGAGATGCGGCCAAGCTTATGTTGTGGTGCAATATGTACCATGATGGTGTTATAAAAGATCTGTGCCAGCTCATACCCGATGTTGGCAATAACAATAAATACAATTGCCCAGATCAACCAGCCACTGTTGGGTTGAGTGAACCAGAGGAGGGCAGAGGCGCTAACGCACAGTGTCGTCATGGCAAATAGCCATGGCTTGCTGCGCCCAGCAAAGTCGCCGATGGCGCCGACCAGCGGCGATAAAATGGCGATCAGCACCCCAGCTAGAGCAATCGTCCAGGCCCAGCAGACAGTCCCGAAAGTGATTGAGTGGGCAACCGAGCGGATAAAGTAGTTACTGAAGATAAAAGTGGTCATGATGATCGGAAAAGCGGAGTGGCCCCAATCAAATAGGCACCAGCAGAAGATTTGGAACGGCGTTGCATGGGTTTGGCTGTTATTGACCGACATCAAACTATCCTTCTAGTTATTGCTTACACCCTAATCATACCTAAGCAGTGAACACTTTTCAGTCCTATTGTGATAAATATTGAGGTTAATGTCATGAAATACTTGACTTGACGCCCATATCTTTTAATATCAGTAACCTGACTGGCCAGGTAGCTCAGTCGGTAGAGCAAAGGACTGAAAATCCTTGTGTCCCCAGTTCGATTCTGGGTCTGGCCACCATATTTTTCAAGGAGTTAGGCATTCTTCACGAAATTTTGAAAACTGTATGTCGAATATATGTCGAAGAATCGCTGAGAAAGTATTATAGAGAGAAGTGTTTGCATGGCAGTTTCTTGCAATCGCTTTTGAGGTTCGATTTTAGTGAACATGGAGTATCTATCTTAAGAATTGGATGTTGAGCAATATTAGGTATCTCATGCCTATAACTTAGGTATAGGATTATTGGGTAAAAATGACTAATTATGAAAAAATTCAAGATTTTAATTTAATTACTAAATTTTTGCATAGAACACGCTATAAAAATTTAGTGAGATTATTTGATGAAGTCTCTAAACAAATAGACAACAGGCCAATTAAAGTTATTGATATTGGATGCGGGCCTGGGAAATCATTTCCTATTCTTAATTCGCGGTACTCTATTAATTATGTTGGCGTTGATCTGGATCAAAACTTTTCTATGGTGGCTGAGCAACGCTATGGCCAATATGAAAATTTTAAGATCATTAATGAGGCAATTGAAGATAATTTTTTCTTGTTTAAAGATGCCGATGTAGTACTTGCCTTAGAGTCATTGGAGCATATACCTGAACTATTGGTGCCGGATATCATTAAATCTATTGCCGATTTTAAGGTAAAATATTTCTATTGCACGGTGCCTAATGAAATAGGACCGGCTATATTAATCAAAAATATTGGTTCTCTACTAATGGGCTACAATCGGTATCGAGAGTACACTTGGCGTGAAACCTGGAATGCAACACTATGCAATTTAGATAAAATACCCCTGCATACAACTGCACATATAGGTTTTGATTGGCGCTGGCTAGCACAGACCATTCGTCAAAGTTTGCTTATTAATGAAATCACCACTAGTCCTTTTCAAATAATTCCCAGATTCTTATCTCCAAGTATTGGGTTTATTTGTGCCCAAAGAAACGTGAGTGATAACTAAATAATTTAGGATTAGCTCTGGATGCGTATAGCAAGATGTTAATTTTATACGCTGATTGTAGGCTATTACGAAATTTAGTTGCTGAGTGAAAGTTATCATCGGTCATATAAGCAATGGTTGCAGTGAATACTGCCTTGATCACACCTCACTCTGCTCTTTCCCTGATAGTAGATAATTTCTTCAATTGTTTAACAGTCACTGGTTAACAGTGAACTGACTTGGTCAATGACTTAAATAAACCATCCAGGGCTTTGCATTTAGGTATAAGCTACTCCTTATTTGAATATCTACTTTAGAAAGTTGAGCGAACAACATCTTTTTCATATTTTTTATTCAATATCATGACAATTGATACCAACTTCCACGACCTTTACCGTGTAGTGTCAAATAGTTTTTTTCAAGTAATGCTCTGAAGTGTTCCTTTAAAGTATTACGGCTTATTCCAGTTATTTTGATCATATCCGCCATTGTTACTCGTCCGTGTTGTCGCGCATGATCCAGAATTTTTAAAGATAATTCAGGTAGGCTCGACAAGATTATTTTCTCTCGCTCAACTTTTTTGGCAAGATTCTGGCCTTGATTGAGTAAAATCCGTAGAAAATAAATCATCCAGGGTTGCCAATCAGGTGTTTCTGTGCGGATGGTACTTTGTGTCTGTCGCAAGGCTAAATAGTAGCCTTCCTTACTTTTTTCGATGATGCTCTCTAAAGAGCTATAAGGCACATAGGCATAACCAGCACGAAGTAGAAGTAATGTCGTGATAACTCGGCTCAATCGACCATTACCATCTTGAAACGGATGGATCGCTAAAAAAAACACAACGAATATGCCAATCACTAGAAGAGGGTGCAATAGCTTCTTTTCCAGAGCTTCATTTGTCCAGAGAGTAATGTCGTGCATTAATGCCGGCGTATCAAAAGGGGTGGCCGTTTCGAATACAATTCCTACTTGCTTGCCAGCTTCATTAAAAGCAGCCACATTATTTGGGGATGTTTTATATTTTCCACGGTGGCGCGTGTCTTTTTCACTGTATTTGAGTAGGTCGCGGTGGAGCTGCTGAATATGGTTTTCAGTTAGATTAATAGCTTCCCATGAGCTAAACACCAACTCCATTACCTCAGCATATCCGGCTACCTCTTGCTCATCACGAGTTTCAAAATGGCTAATTTGTAAATTAGACAACAACTTTTCTATATCTCTATCAGAAAGATTACTGCCTTCAATGCGTGTTGAAGATCCAATACTTTCAATAGTTGCAACATGGCGTAAAGCATTTAAACGCTCTGGTGCGAGTGTTCCTAAAGCACGCCAAGCTCCTTTGAATTCATCGATTTCAGCAATGAACCCTAGGATTTCTTGAGTAATATGTAGAGTCTCAGTTTTAATCATACACCCATTTATACACCCAAAAACACCCATTTTCAAGTGGTGAATTTCCAGAATAAGAGGTAGTTTTGAAATTAAGGGCCACGATACTCCATATACTGCTTATCAGCAATGTAATTATCCATGTGGGCGATTTGTGGAACGAGTCACCTACATTATTATAACCCGTTGTGCAGAATTAGTGTGATTCACCCAAAAATCAAAAAATGTGCAATTGAAGTTTGACAACCACTTGAAAATTCAATATTATTCTGAGAATAAAGTGGTCATCATTAGGTCAGTAGTAAACTGAAAATCCTTGTGTCGGCAGTTTGATTCTGCCTCTGATCACCAAAACTTTCAAAGGGTTAGGTATTGTACCCAGAGTTTTGACAACTGTATGTCGAAGAGTGATGAGAAAATTATTAAAAATATTCTCTAATTAGGCCATCGTTGATAATAATCGTTTTGCCTGTTGCTATGCCGATCGTTGTCGTAGTGAAGGTGGGATTGGTGATTGTAGGCCCATTAGAAAGTAAAATGCGTATTAAGATCTAAATTATCAGTTAAAAGGAGGGTAGGGTGTATGAAAACTGAAGAAACGTTATTGAGGAATCTTGAAGAAAGCAAGATGAGAGCTAAGCCATTTGATTATTTTGTGACATCTCAGTTTTTTGACGCGGACTTCTATGATCAAATGCTAGATAACTTGCCAGAGTCATCGCACTTTCAAGAGCTTTGTCACTCCCATTGCTTGCAACCAGATGGCTCGTATGCAAGATTGTCAATGGAATTAAATTCTTCAACGATTTCAAGGTTGCCAACAATTCAACAGGAGACCTGGCAGAAGTGTTATGACATTCTATCTTCTAACGAAATGAAGAAAATGTTATTTAAAAAATTTGAGCGGGCATTAACGAAGCGTTTTGGAAAGATTGATGACTTCCTAGCACAAGCTAGACCAGAGATTGTATTGCTTCGTGATCTAGCTGGATATCGTATAGGGGTGCATTCAGATGTAAGATTGAAGTTAATTACGGTGCAATGTTATCTTGCTGAAGACGAGTCACAAA
>JANQHY010000034.1 GCA_028282395.1 Gammaproteobacteria bacterium | reverse complement strand
ACCACTATTGGCGGTTGCACTAATCGTATTATCACCAAATGTACCGAAGTTAATATCACCGCCGCCACCTAAATTATAAACACCATGACCAGCTGTATTAATGGTTGTTCCGCCCGTACTACCGGCGATAGTATTAGCACTAAAAACACCGTTTATATTAATACTACCGCTTGTTGCAGCATTTTCAACACCACTTGCTTCGCCGGTGGCACTTGTGCCATTCATAGTATTGCCACTGACCGAGCCATTAAAGTTAACGGAACCTGTTGAAGTGACATTATTATATAAACCTACCGCTTTGTAGGTGCCGCTGGTAACGGTGGCATTTAAATTATTAAAATTTAAGCTAGCGCTACTACTATAAGTAATACTGCCGCTACCATCAACATAATTCCTCATACCATAGGTATCACCGGTACCAAACGCATTGACTATATTCAAATAAACATTGTTATTAAATGCTAAAACACCCGTACTAGTCGAATAATTATCAATTCCAATAGTTGGCATTCCTGCTTGACCACCGGTGGCAGTAACTTTGTTAAAACTCATTTGACCATTAAATGTCATAGTACTGCCAGCATTTACCTCATTTCTAATACCGTAGGTTGCGGTAGTCGTTGCTCCGCCAGTCACAGCAATAGTATTATCATTAAGATTGCCACTATAAACGACTGTGCCAGTATTATTGGCAAAGTTGTGGATGCCGTAAATTGCGCCTGATTGAGTGTCACCAGAAATGCTGATGTTGTTATCAGAAAAATTGCTAATTGTTAAGGTACTACCACTATCCGCTTGGAAAAGTACTGCGGCATCAGGCGCACCTAATGCCGAGTTATTTAAGGTAACATCGAAGGTACTATTTTCAACACTGACAGTAGATTGTCCCGAACTCAACTTAATTGTTAACGTGCCGGTACTATCAACATTCTCAAGCGTTAAACTACCAAAGGTATTATAAGCAATTCCATCAAAATTACTAATTGCCATATCACCCCCTACCGTAGTGCCATCACTATTGGTACGCAGGGCAATATTTTGAATGGTAAGGTTGTTATCAACATCACTGCCATCGCCAACTTGAATTAACTGATTATTAGCATCTGCAGTCAACACACCATTCGAGCCGACATTAACCGCAGAATAGCTGGCGCCATTAACAGTGAAATCAAAATTTCCACCTGTTATTGCAACATCGTGATCCGTTGCCAGCGCTAGTGTTTGCACACCGGTCAAAGAACCATTAACGGCAATAATATCAACATCGGAATTATTTGCTGCAGAAGATATCCCCGACGCTGTTGTCACATATTTTACATTCGCATCACGACCATTCATTTGAAAAACACTAAATGGGTCATCATGGTAAGAGACTGTCACCACATCCATATCACGCCGGATCGGATCAATCATATGGCGCGCTACACCACTTAAGCCTGGATCACTCTTACGCGACAGGTTAACTGTAAAGCGTGCGCCCGTATACCAAGTTGTGCCGCGCGGTTTATCATGCTTCACTTCACTATCAATCGTAATACGATTAAATAAACCAAGAATCCGATGATAAGCGTGAGGATAAAAGTTATATTCAACGGTTGCTTTCGGTCCCCATACTGTTGGCACAGATGAACGATGGAAAAAGTATCCCCCAGCAAAAATATTTAACCCGCCAAATATATTGAAACCAACTTCACCATCAACACCAGGTAACGCACTCTCACGCCCTTTCGCATATAAAATATGACCATAGACATTACTATTAGGGTCATCGGAACCTGCGGGATGGGTACCAAATGCAACATTAGCCCCCTCATCCTCCTGGGTCGTATCAATAAATGGGAGATAGCCATTAGCACCAATAAAAAAGCGTTCATGCCAATATTCAAAGCCGCCAGAAACCTGATTAAACCAATTTTCTGCCTGGCTGTGTAACATATCATAGCCTAAATAGGCGCCAAACATGTTCCACCCTTTATCCCAATAGGACTTCCATTTACTGTTGTAAGAGTAGTTATAATCTTCATTAAAATGGGTATGGAAAAGTCGTCGATAGCCGACGGCAAAGTTACCTTCAAGTTGCGGACCCGACTTTTTATAGCCACGTATATCACCATAAAATAGTTGGTAACCGCCTTTATTAAATGGCATAAAAAGATTAGCTTCGCCCCGCCATCTTGGGTCACTGTTAAAATAATCACCACCAATATCAAGATGCGGAAACCAGACTGGTGGTGGAATATCATTGGTAAGGTTAGGAACATGGAGCAGAAATTGGTTATCAGTAAAACGGCTATCAGGGATATAGGCTGCTGCGCTGTATCCATCCAAAATTGCCATGAGAGCAATGATACATCTAATTCGATTAGACCATTTCAAATCCACACCTCGCTTTTACTCTCGTTTAAGCATTAATCCTTTTCCTATATTGCTATCTATTATGCAGAAAAGTAATATTGGAATCAATGTTTCATTATACCTGGTGCTTTTTTTAGGAAACCAAAAAAAGGTACGAACAGTTGCCAAAAAAGTTGATCCAACAAATTTTTCTGGATTTCTGTTCAGAAAAAACACTTAAGCAGGCACAAAAAGCATTCTGCCCCTGCAAACCGCAATAAAAATCCGTGCCAAATTGGCTCTTTTGCGTTATACTTCACACACTTGTAAATAAGATGAGCTTTACCAAAGGCGAAATGCCTAAAATAATAGTAACTAATAGAGGATAATTGATTCGTCATGTTAGAGACAAAATGGTTAAAAAATAATTTAAGCGCTGCCAGCGAAAACCTGGCCCAACGCGGCTTCACACTCGAAAGCGAGAAGCTACAAGCATTGGAATCTGAACGTAAAGCTTATCAGATTGAAGCAGAAACACTGCAAGCCAAACACAATACCCAGGCAAAACAGATTGGTATGGCCAAGGCAAAAGGTGAAGACATTAAACCATTGATTGCTGAAGGCAACCGTGTGGCAGAAGAGATCAAAGCCATAGAAACAAAACTTCATGCTGTACAGGAAGCGCTACAGGCGCTACTGCTCACTATTCCCAACCTATTACATGAAACGGTACCAATTGGCACAAGTGAAATGGATAACCAGGAGATCCGTC
>JANQHY010000024.1 GCA_028282395.1 Gammaproteobacteria bacterium | reverse complement strand
TCTGGCCAGAGCTCTGTATTGGTTTGCTGTTTTTAGATAAAGGCGTGAAAACAGTAGGAAGCAGTGACGGTATGCGCTTAACCCAGCAGAGCAGTCCATTTTATGCGTTGTGGCCCCAGCAGGTAGAGCAGGCCATGGCTGTAGTCAAACATGCTATTAGCACCAAAGATTTTGTTGCCCTGGCAAGTTGTGCAGAAAAGAATGCTTTAGCAATGCACGCATGTATGTTAACGGCTGAGCCAGCACTATTTTATAGTAAACCAGCAACCATTGAAGCAATGGAGCAGATTTGGCAGTTACGGCGTCAAGGGTTAGCACTGTTCTTTACTCAAGATGCAGGCGCTAACCTTAAACTACTTTTTTTACGTCAAGATTATGATAAAGTGGCTGCAGTGTTTCCAACTGTGGAACTTGTACAACCTTTTATTGATGGTGAGCATTTATGATAGAACAGGTCATTGTTGTAGATTGTAATGATTGTCAGATAGGTGTGGCAGAAAAACTTGCCGCACATCAACAAGGACTCTGTCATCGTGCTTTTTCAATTTTTGTTTTTGATCGTCGTCAAGAACCACAGCGACTACTATTGCAACAGCGTCATCAGGATAAGTATCATAGTGCCGGTCTATGGAGTAATACCTGTTGTAGTCACCCACGTCCAGGTGAGGAAATAGAAGCAGCGGCATCACGCCGGCTAAATGAAGAGCTGGGATTAGTGGTAAAACTCGAAAAGGTTGGCGTTTTTCACTATCGCGCACAACTTGAGAATGGTTTAATTGAAGATGAAATTGACCATCTATTTGTTGGGTTTTATGATGGTGAATCTATAGCGCCACATCCTCAAGAGGTTGCACAAACTGACTGGGTGACTATCGCCTCACTAAAAGAGAACTTATTAACTCACCCAGATCATTATACTGCCTGGTTAGCACAAGGGTTGGAAAAAGTACTATTGTCCACTTGAATCTCGTAGACAGTAGCGTTATATTTTCTACTATCCACATTTTTTCATTTATTGACTGGCTATAAAGCCAGTTCATTTGTTATACTACTATTTCCTGGAGAGATATCATGAACAATGAGGCAGTTAATATGTTTGATACATTAACTTATGTCAATCGTTTAAAGGCTGTTGGCGTACCTAACGATCAGGCTCAGGTTCAGGCAGAAGTGATGGCAGAAGCATTAAATAACAGGTTAGCAACAAAAGAGAGCATTAAAAATCTCGAGCACGATATTCGCAAAGACATGTATAGTATGGAACAGGGTATCAGAAAAGATATGCGCAATATGGAACAGGGAATTCGAAAAGACATGCAAAGCATGGAGCAGGGAATCCGAAAAGATATGCAAAGCATGGAGCAAGGAATTCGAAAAGATATGCAAAGTATGGAGCAGGGCATTCGAAAGGATATGCAAAGCATGGAAAAAAGTATTAGAGGGGATATGCGTCTTTTAGAGAATAAATTAACAATTAAATTGGGCGGACTGTTATTAACTGGCCTGACTATACTTATTACATTGATGAAAGTGTTTCAATTATAAGGCGGTATAATAGCGGCTCAATGCGACTAAGCTATGTATAAAAAGGTAGGCTGCCATGGCAATTAGCAAGATGCCGCCACCGATATTAATTTTATGAATAAACTTCTCTGATAGGAGTTTTTTTGAAAAATAAAGTAGTAGATTTAGCCCAGTTACCCATAATAGTGTCCCCATTAAGACACCAATACAGCCAAATAAGACTGCATAATGGGATCGGTTGACGGTGAGTGTTGCGACTTGTGTACTCATTGAGCTCCAGAAAAGTAACGTATAGGGGTTAGATAAAGTAAGCAAATAGCCATCACGGAAATGTGCTGGGTAACTTTTCTGTTTTAATCGGCTTGTACGAAGTTTTGATGTCAGACGTATTGCAGAGAAGCCAAACCAAAATAAAATAAGTGAGCCGACTATACCCATGCTACTAATGAGAACACTATGTGTTAAAAGTGTTAAGACCCCTAAACTCAGTAGCAACAGATAAGTGAGATCAGCAGAGCAGGCGCCACTGCCAAAGATCATTCCGGTAATGAAGCCTGATTGCAGATGGCGGCGGATAATTTCCAAATTAATCGGACCAATCGGCGCGGCCGCTCCTAAGCCTAATAATAGTGTTACAATCAGAATATGAAACATAACAACCGTCCTAAACTTTTGGTTTTTTTATCTCCACTAATAGGGCTTTGAAAATTTTACTATTGCCAGCAACAATATTACCTTCGGTTAAGTACTCTTCACCACCATTGAAGTCACTCACCAGTCCTCCGGCTTCTTTAATTAACAGTGCGCCCGCAGCCATATCCCACGGCTTTAGATGTGCGCGCCAGATACCATCAAGTTGACCTGAGGCAACATGGGCAAGATCTAGTACCGCTGAACCACTATGGCGAATGCCACAACAGATACCATCTAGTTTTTTAAAAGTATCAAAGTGGGCGTCCTTATTAGTATGCGCACGACTTGGTGAGCCAGTAGCAAGAATCGTCTCTCGCAAATGGGCGCGTTTACTCACACGAATCTTCTGATTATTTTTCTGTGCACCAGCGCCTTGCTCTGCAGTAAACAGATCTTGACGGACTGGATCATAAATTACTGCTGCGGCTAATCGACCTTTATATCGCAGGGCAATTGAGACGGCAAAGCAGGGATAACCGTGGATAAAGTTCAATGTGCCATCAAGTGGATCGATAATCCATAAATACTCATCATCGCTATTTTCGTGACGACTATGGCCACTCTCTTCGGCAAGAATGGCATGGTTAGGATAGGCATCATGAAGCGTTTGGATTATGCGCTGCTCTGCGGCATAGTCGACCTCAGTAACAAAATTTTGTGCGGACTTCTCTGAAATAGCAATATCATGTAAGCGGTCAGTAGCCTGCATAATAATCTGTCCCGCTTCACGAGCGGCTTTAATGGCAATATTTAAATAGGGGCGCATCATGATCTTATTCTCACTTTTTAAGCATTTATATCAGGCAGCAATTGTACTATAGTAGTCGAGACAAAAACAGCAGTTTTGTGCTTTGGATAGAATTAGAGACTAGAGGCAAAATCACATGAAGCATATTCGAGTTATTTTAGTGAATACCTCGCATCCGGGGAATATAGGTGCCACGGCACGCGCAATGAAAGTGATGGGGCTGAGCAGGCTCTATCTGGTCGAGCCGCTCTGTGACCCTTTTGATGGCCGTGCGATGGCAATGGCGGCCCATGCAGATGATGTTTGGCGCCAGTTGCGCCAATTTAAGACATTTGATGACGC
>JANQHY010000245.1 GCA_028282395.1 Gammaproteobacteria bacterium | reverse complement strand
CGTCACCAATGGATGCTGCCGATGTTGTCACTACCACCACCCATAAAACATTACGAGGACCCCGTGGCGGCATGATTCTTGCCAAGGGCAATCCTGATTTGATAAAGAAACTACAATCAGCAATTTTTCCAGGCTTACAGGGCGGTCCACTAATGCACGTCATCGCCGCCAAAGCAGTTGCTTTCAAAGAAGCATTAACAGAAGAGTTCAAAACCTACCAACAACAAGTACTGATTAACGCAAATGCCATGGCCGAAACTATCAATGATCGTGGCTTCAATATAGTCAGTGGCGGCACCGACAATCACCTATTCCTTGTTGATCTACGTGAACACGGCATTACCGGCAAAGAGGCAGAAAAGATATTAGGCAGCGCCAATATTACTTTAAATAAAAACAGTGTTCCCAATGATCCGCAAAAACCCTTTGTCACCAGTGGCCTCCGTCTTGGCACACCGGCAATCACCACACGTGGGTTTGCCAAAGAGGAGAGCATTCAAGTTGCCAACTGGATGTGTGATGTGCTCGACAACCCGCACGATGACAGTGTCATTACTAAGGTGAAAGAGGAGGTAACCACCCTCTGCCGCCAATTCCCTATTTATGAAGCACAACGGGCAGCGATACTTTGTTAAATTAACCTGTGAGACAGCTATGCATTGTCCATTTTGCAAAACAGAAGAGACTAAGGTGATCGACTCTCGCCTCGGCAGTGATGGCATGAGTGTACGCCGGCGCCGGGAATGCCTGAACTGCTCACGCCGCTTTAACACCACGGAACAGGTAGAGAAAGTTTTTCCACGTATTATCAAACGCGACGGTCGCCGCAGCAACTTTGAAGAAGGACGTCTGCGCCATGGGATGCTCACCGCTCTGGAAAAACGTCCGGTTAATGAAGTACAGATCGAATCAGCGCTCAATCGTATTAAAGACCAACTGCATAGCAGTGGTGAGCGGGAAGTACCATCACAATTACTAGGTCAATGGGTAATGAACGAACTACGCCAACTCGATCCAGTCGCTTATGTTCGCTTTGCTTCAGTTTACCTCAGTTTTGATGATACTGATGCCTTCATTCAAGAAATAAAAAAATTAAAATCGAAAAATTATGAATCTGAAATCACGTCATAAAGCGCGCCGTTATGTTCTGCAAGCACTCTATCAGTGGCAAATGGCAGAAGAGCCGGCACTCACTGTTAAACTGCAATTTATGCAAAATATGCAGAATGATAATGCCGACAACGACTATTTTGAGCGCATTTTTCAAGGAACTACCGATAAAATCAATGAGATTGATCAGAAAATTCGTCCAGCACTTGACCGTCAACTGGAACAGCTCACGCCAATTGAGTTGGGAATATTGCGGCTTGCTACTTACGAATTGATTGCCTGCCCTGATGTACCAGGACGGGTTATCATTAATGAGGCGCTCGAGCTAACAAAAGTATTTGGTAGCAGTGATCAGGGCTTTAAGTACGTTAATGGTGTCCTCGATAAAATCGCACATCAATTACGCCAGAGCGAAATGCAGCAAAATTAATCCGACAGGAGAGCATGATGAAACGAGAGTATTTTCACAACCGCGTTCCTGCTTCGGTATGGCGCAACCCTTGGCATTTCATCGCGTTTGGTTGCGGTAGCGGCGCAGCGCCTGTCGGACCGGGCACTGTCGCCACAGCCATTGCAATGGTTATCTATTTGCTGTTATTAAAAAAAATGTCATGGCTACCTTACCTTATCTTTGTCATCATATTCACACTTTTCTCGATCTGGCTCGCCAATAAAGTCAGTCGTGAAACCGGCCTGAAAGATCCTCCAGGTATGAATATCGATGAATTCGTCGGTTACTTTGTCACGATGATTGCCGCACCACCACAATGGTATTGGGCACTGGTTGGCTTTGGCCTATTTCGCTTTTTTGATATTTTTAAACCACCGCCAATTAACTGGATTGACAAACACCTTAAAGGCGGCCTAGGAATTATTTTTGACGATGTATTAGCTGGCATCTTTTCTGCCATCTGCATACAAATTATTTTCTGGTTACTACATTGATATTGCGTTATTCTCTACTCACCTTTAGAAGAATTTTCTCAACATCGTTACCAAAGTCCTGCCATGACCGCAATCGCGATGACACTGCAGAAACTTTTTCAATACACTGAGAGTAGTAATCGCTATCATTAAAAAGTCGATTAATTTCGTTAGCAACCGCCGCATAATTATTGTGCCTGATCAGCTGCGCTGCCCCAAGTGACACCTCACTAATACATGAGTTGTCTAAGGTAATAACCGGTTTAGTGAAATCCAGTGACTCACCAATAGGCAACCCCCACCCTTCATAAAGAGAGAGATAAAGGGTGAAATGGCAATTATTATAAAGATGGAACAGTTCATAATCACTTGGTCGTTCAATCAGCCAAACTGTCCCACCAAAATACCCACTACAATCAAGAATCCGCTTCAGATCATCCACCTCAAAGCCACGCTCCCAATGCCCAGCAATAACCAATTTCTCACAGCCATACGCTTGCGAACAACGATATTTATCCCATGCCACAAGCAAATTTCGATGATTCTTTCTCGGCTCAATCGAGCAAACTGTTAACGCATATCTATCCATAACGATGCGGCGAATATCAGAACGACAGGCATATATTGAATGATCAATCTTTTCATGCAAAAACTTTTCTTTAAAAGGAAATTTATGACTAAGACCCGCTGTTTCAACAACACAATGACGATTGATTTTATCCATATAATTAAACAGATCTCTTTTATTATTCTCGCTACTAGTAATAATACAGTCAGCACTCTCAACGACAAAGGGAAGATGATCAGCAAAACTTTTTCTCACCGCAGTTGGCACAAGTGTCGAAGCCAGAGGAATTAAATCATGAATAAAGTAGGCAACTTTTGCCTTACCAACAATCTTATCGAGAAACTTCTGATACTGCTGGTAAAGATCCCAAGTCGCACCAAATATTGCTACTACATCACCACTATGCAATGGCGGCATTAGCGAGAAAGACAGACCATCTATTTTATCTCCATACATTGCTGAGATTCTATTACCGACAATACGTTGAATAAAAAAATTTAACACTGGAATATGCAAAGCTGTTTTGGCAATCTTTAATTGTAACCGCTGATGGCCAAAAAAGCGCGCTGCCACTGTAGTAAGTAACGCCTTGCGTGCGAACAACCAATCCGCATCAAAACATAACCGTGAAAAAGCATCTAACGACGATAGATTTTCATAATCGAGATTATGAACAATATAAGCTTGTTGTGTAAATCTAGAAATAAAAAAGAGCTGCGGCTGCATGCGCTTTAATCGTCGCAAGCCCTCTATAACAACACGTTGAATCCCAGAAACCTGATGGCTAAAACTGGCGCGATTTACTAAATCGGTAATATCATAATATACTGCCAAGATGCCCCCTTGTAAGCTTTTTCATACAAAATATTTTTTTCGCGCAAATAAAAGCTTGTTCCCCAATACACTTACACCCTTTACATTCTAACTCATACAATACGAATTACAATATTTTGCCAAAAGTGTTTCACTACTGTGCGACACCTGTTAACATAAATAGGAATAAAAACACGAATCTGACACTCCCCATAGATAAATCTAGGGGGTTCTAAGGACAAAGCAACTAGCTCTCTTTGACTCTCACAACAGCTAGGCTATTGCTACAACATCCAAATCCTCACTAGCAACCGATTCCTCTTTAACAGACAAACGACTCTGACTCTGGCCAAGGCCAAAGGAAGCAAGACGCATCTTGCTAGTTGTCGTTTCTTTTAAACTAGATACCGCCTGCTCTAGGAGTATGCCTACACCCGGCCAGGCATCAAGTGCCTGACTGCTATCTAGTTTATTATCTTGAACAAAGCGAGCCAAGAAAGCACTATACAAGTCTCGCTGCACCTTAATGCCGCATTGTTGGCAGTCATGCCAGCGCGCATTGAGTGCTTTTTTCTGCTTACTTCCACATTGGCAGTATTGGCTCAGTGCAGTCGTTCGGGTATTAAATTCAATCACTTTACCGCCAGCATTCTCAGCTTTGCGGCGAAGTATCTCCATCAATAGTCCTGGCGCACGCTTGCCAACACTCTTTCCGAAATTTCTTTGAAAACTTTTGTAGGATAGCTTTTCCGTTTTGATGATATTTCCCATAGAAAGAATTTTATTGCTGAGTTCTCCATGTGATCGTTTTCTAGTCGTAGCCATGATACGTTGTCGTTCAGCAACGGCTTGTCGCAATGCCTCATACTGTTTTGACCGCACCCATTGTTTTGCACCTTGCTTGACTTTCCCAAGTTTTCTCATGCGATTACCATTCTTATTGCGTATCACTCGATCAGCTTCAAAGTTATTAGGATTATTCAGTCTTAATGAGCGACTCATTTTGCGTTGTAGAGACTGAATCGTTTTCGATAAGTCATCCACTTCTGGGCAAAAGGCTTGTAGATGAGCTTGTGTTTCACCCACAATGGCTATTGTGGAGGGGCCGATATCCAACCCCACTACACCTTTTCCTAGAGTATGCTTCGCCTTGATATAAGGCGAACCTAATTGGACTAACTGTGCATACCATATCGGCTTTTTTTTGATAATCCTTCTAACCAGTCGAACATACTTTGTCTGGCAAGACAACGCATAGGCTTCTAAGCCATCTTTATCTTTTAAATCATAATGAATGCTACATTCAAAGTCTTTGCCCCATTTGATTTTTCCATCAATCCAACGAATGCCTGTCGTATTGCTTTTTCCTTCAATACTCGAGAATCGATGGCGCGACTTGAACCTTGGTCGGCCTCGCTTGCCTATCGCATATTGCATTAAAGCGCTGAAGGCGCGTGTGGCTATTTTTTGCGCTACCGATGAGTCAAGATGATGCGATATATAGTCTGTTTTTCTAAGATAGGTGGTATACTTATGTAGGGAATATTCACTAAACTGGTACTGCTCTCTAACCGTCTTAAATAATTCCTGCCGAGCTTTATTATTGATCTCACGTCCTTTGGCATTTTTTATCTTTTTAGGCATCTTGCACGCGCGCTGCCAACCTTTAGACTCTCGCATTAATTTTAAGCGTTTCAGACCTTCTCCCAAGCAAGCATTATACACTTGGCAAGCAACCGTTAAACGCTTTTCCAGTACAACTAAATCGTGTGGTGTCGTCTTGAGACGAACCTCATGAATAAAGCTAGTGCTCTGTGTCTTTCTTGCCATGATCTATGAAATCCTTCCATCGCTTTTTAGATTTAACCGACTCACTTAATTGTTGATTTTGAATATATTGCTTAATGATTTCTAATGGTGCACCGCCAACTGTTGAAACAAAATAACTATTTGTCCAAAGTGTTGGCAGTCGTTTCCTAAGGTGGGGAAATTCATCGCGAAGTATCCTCGATGTCTTACCTTTAAGTCTTCTCACAAAGTTATTAACTCCAAACTGTGGATCTACCTCAACTAGCATATGTATATGGTCTTTATCTGTTTCTAGTTCAATAACGTCAACTTTTAGTTCAGATGATATTTCATATACAAGCGCTTTTAATCTCGTCTCGACTGAACCAACCAATACCTTTCTGCGATATTTAGGGCACCATATAATATGGTATTTACAGGAAAATACCACATTATTATTGGTTCTATAGCTACTTGCCAAAATAGTTCCATTTTAACTGTAGATTTGATCCCGTACAAACATGAAAATCATTATTTTCACTATTTTCAAAATCTCCAAAGTTCACAAACACTCTCATTTGCGAAGCATTTTCAAAACCTTCTATCTCAAACTTTCCAAGTTCAGCATCTTTAACGACTATTTTTAGATTATCTTTATCTTCCCAAACCTCTGTGCCATCATCATATTCATTCATAATATCTCTCCCTATTAACCTATATTGATTATACAATATCATATCTGTATAATCAATTTTATTTCAATCAAAGATTGAATGGGCTTATATCCCCATAGCTAAAGCGAGGGGCTTTACGCCCTTTTTTGGGTAATAATGAATAATAGAAAATCAAAATTAGCATGGATTCCCTGGGCACTTATCGCCTGCTTTTTCTTTTATGAATTTATCCTACGCATTTTCCCCGGCGTTATTACAGCAGAATTAATGAAGATTTTCAGTGTTAATGCTACTGGCCTAGGAATTCTAAGTGCACTATTCTCTTATGCTTATTCAACTTTCCAAATACCAGCAGGATTTCTGTTAGACCGATACTCACCTGGTTGGATAATTATTAGCGCCTGTTTAGTATCTGTAATCGGCGCCACGTTATTTAATTACTCGTCAACATTAGTTGTCGCTGGAACAGCACGCTTTCTGATGGGACTGGGCGGCGCATTCTCATTTCTCGGCGCCATGAAAATGGCAACTATCTATCTTAACAGCAATGATTTACCTCTTGCTGCTGGAATTCTTGGAACACTGGGTTATCTCGGCGGTATCACTGGTACAACAGTTTTAAGTATGGTCTGTGCTAGTCTAGGCATTCATAAAAGCTTCACGCTACTAAGTGTACTCGGACTAATTATCTCTGCATTGATGCTGTTAGCAATGTTACTATACCGACCCACGTCTACGACAAAAAATAGCTCATCCATCAACTTAACTGATCTATTACCATTACTATTATCACTAGTTCGTCATCGTGAAGTGATTATTATCTCTCTGCTAAGTTGTCTACTTTACGTCCCCGCCAGCGTTTTTGCTGAACTCTGGGGAACTCCCTATTTACAGGAAGCTTATGCTGTTAGCAAAACCACTGCTGCTGTAGCCATTACCCATCTCTATGTAGGCGTTGCCATTGGTTCTATTACCATTGGTTACCTGGCAAAACGTAGTCAAGATTATGCCAGCTTGATTACACGTTTCTCGCTTCTTGGCGCTATCTCGATTGCAGCCGTTATCTACCTCCCTTTGCCCTCATTTATCTTTATTAAAGCGCTACTATTTATCTTTGGTTTCTGTTTTGGCTGCCAACTACTCACTTACCCTATGCTAAAAAATTATGTTAAAACACAACATATTGGCACAGTTTTTGGTTTTGCCAATATGTTTACTCTCGCCGCACCAGCTATTTTCCAACCAGTTGTCAGTTATTTATTAGATCTCACCTGGTCAGGCAACATGGTTAACCATGTAAGACACTACTCATTAAGCAACTATCACACAGCCTTCATGCTACTACCCTTAGCAATGATAATCTCTGCTGGACTTTGCCACGGCTTTTTAACAAAGAAACCAACGAGGATAATCGATAATGAACAAGAGAACACCACTTGATATTGAATTTGTCAGAAAGCAGTTCCCTTACTTTCAAAATCCAAGCAATAATGGCTGGATTCTGGCCGAGAATGCCGGTGGAACATTAGTCAGTCGCCAGGTAATTGAGCAGTCGTCGACCTATTTAAGTCAATATCGTGTTCAACCTTACGCACGCTATCCTTTATCTCAACAGGCTGGCACACTGATCGATCATAGCAAATCAAAAATAGCTCAGCTTATTAATGCCCAGGCTGATGAGTTGATATTCAATGCCTCTTCTTCACAAAACAGTTATATGCTCTCACACGCCTTTGAAAATCAACTTCAAGCTGGCGATGAAATTATTGTGACCAACCAAGACCACGAAACCAATATTGGCTTCTGGCGCCGCATAGCAGAAAATGTCCCAGGGCTAGTGATCAAAACTTGGCAAGTCGAGGCAGAGACTGGCACACTACAATCAGCTACTCTGCAACAATTACTTTCTCCACGAACCCGGCTACTGTTTTTCACTCAGTGCTCGAATATCATCGGCGAAATTAATGAAGTTGAAGCCTGTATTAAAGCAGCACATGAGGTCGACGCCTGGGTTGTCATGGACGGAGTCGCCTGCATGCCTCATCAAAATATCGATGTTAAAGCACTTGATATAGATTTTTACTTTTTTAGCCTATATAAACTATTTGGCCCACATGTTGGCGTACTTTACGGTAAAAAACCACTTTTAATGCAGTTAAAAAACCAAGGGCACTATTTTAATGATGATCAATTAACAAAACGCTTGTGTCCATCAGGCCCACAATATAGTGAAATCGCCTCCGCCGCCGGTATCGTTGACTACCTGCTAACCCTTTATCACCATCATTTCTCTAATGAAAGCCAGGAGCTAACCGACTTTGCCAAGATATCGCAAGTTTTTGAACTGATAAAGGAGCACGAGAGAGCGATCATCACACCACTTTTGGACTATCTTGGCAGCGAGAAAAGCCTAAGAGTTTTAGGAAATTGTAGCAGTCCAACCACGTATGACAAAGTCCCTATCGTCTCATTTGTCTCTAGCCGCAGCAGCTCACAAGCGTTTGTCAACAAGCTAATCGCGCATAAAATCGCCACTAACAATCACCACTTCTATGCTAAACGTTTACTACAAGCTGTCGGCATCAATCCCGACGATGGTGTCATCCGACTGTCATTGGTACACTATAATAGCACTGAAGAGGTCAGTAGAATTATTAACGCTATAGATCAATCATTGCCAACGTTATGAAATAACTACACTCTTTAACAATCATTGCTATTATCTACATGCCTGAGTAAAATAGTGCTAATTAATAAAACAACTAACAAGAGAGATGAAAACATTGCGAGGATTTCACCCCCATCATAGTGTGATGCGTGCCTATACTTTGGGAGCACTGGGTACAATTGTAGAATGGTTCGATTTCTCTATCTACGGTCATTTATCATCAGTTTTCACACGAATATTCTTTGTCAATGAGAAGCCCTGGTTATCATTAACGCTGGTTTATGCAATCTTTTTTATTAGCTATTTAGCTCGACCAATTGGTGCGCTACTTTATGGTTATATTGGTGATCAATTTGGCCGTCGTCCTGCCCTTCTGCTTTCTATTTTTATGATGACCATTAGCATGTTAGCAATGATGCTTCTGCCAACCTGGCATACTGTCGGTAATTTTGCCCCACTACTGCTGTTAATTTTCCGTATTGTACAAGGCCTCTCTGCAGGCGGCGAAACAACAGGTGCTTTTGTCTATATTCTCGAATCAGTCAATCGCAAACGTTATGGACTTTTTGGTGGACTAACATTAGGAATCATCTCTTTTGGCATTCTACTTGGATCTGCCACCGTTACCCTATTAACAAGTTTTCTGTCAGATAGCCAACTTCTTGATTGGGGCTGGCGATCAGCCTATTTGATTGGCGCTATTATGGGTTTTGCTATTCTGCTGCTAAGAACTTTTATGCCAGAGTCACCAGCGTTTCTTGCCTCACAACTACCAGACAATCAACAAGCTTTATACGAAACAGACACCCCTGTATTAAAAGCCGTTTTTTATACCCATTACCGCACACTATTAATGATTATTTTTGTCGCCGCACTTGCCTCTACCTACACCTACTTCACTTTCTTCTATTTTCCACAATACACACATAAATATCTACATATAAAATTATCATGGGTCATGGCTGCTAATACGGCATTTATCATCATCGAGATATTCTTAGAAATAGTGTTCGGGCTACTTGCAGACCGTATTGGTAAAAAGCGGTTAATGATGACCTCTATTATATGTTTCCTACTATTTAGTTATCCCGTTATGAAACTAACCTTAATGGGTGTAACCAATGCACTGATCATTATGCCACTAGTATTAACCACTATGGGAGCAATGTATGATGCACCGATGCCCGGCGTGATGATTGAACTTGCACCACTAAAAATACGCTACACATTGGTTTCACTCGGTTATAATATTAGTGTCGCATTTTTCGGCGGGGCAACCATGTTAACCTCAACACTACTTATTCACTGGCTTCATACGCCACTAGCACCGGCATTTTATCTGATGATAGTAGCAGCATTGTCATTAAGCGTATTACTACTGCTGCGTCGCCGCCAGCCAACATCTGATCTTCATGACAATGCTCTGCAACTATCACCATCAACAGCAAATACCCGCCAGGATTAGTAAACGATTAACACAATAAAAGAATACATCATTGACTAAAGAATTGTGCAACTTTTAATTCCTGCAGTTAAGTCTTGCATAACTTTATGACAGGGATTGTCATCATCTTTTTTATCGTCATCACTATCTGCCGCATAATAATCAGCATCATTATTTTTATGCTTTGTCCGATAAGTCATACTACCCTGAGACGAGAACGGTTGATGAAATGCTGATTTGCTTATTAATCCAGAAGAAGCGGTATTAGCATTTTTTCTACTCTTCCAGTCCTGATTCTTTAAAATCTCCTGTTGACTCTCTTCACTACTGCCAACCATTTTATCTTCAATTTTCTGCGTAGACAGCTTGTGTTTACTAAGCTCGTTTTTAATATGCTGACTTATGGTCCCTTTATAACCTTCCTTTGGTGCAGAAGGAATTTCGCTTACTGTTAAATTATTAATATCTAAACCTTGCATATAGCTACTTTGCATCACATTACTGAATGACGTAGTAGCGAGATGTTCAACATTAATATAGTCATCATTTCCATTTTCATCAATATTCTCCGTTTCAGAAAGAACCTCCTCGATATCGTCAAAAATTTTTTTAGAAGAGAAATAGTCGTTTTGCATAGTTGTATTTATCCGCCCCTTGCTTATCTGCTCAGGCTGCTCAGACTTTTTATGTTCAATTTCAAAACTATTCATAAGATACCCCACATAAATATTTAAACAAAACCTATATTAAGATACCGAAAAATGCGAATAAATGGTAGAGATAACCTTTTTGCGATTAAAGATACGCTCATGTTGATACCTCAACCAAGCAACTCCATGAATTTTATAAATTTTCTTCTCATTTCTATGGCTGAACACTACGGTTGCAACAAAGATTTTTACATGCTACTATCCAGCCGAAAAGATAGTTAATATTATACATTTAACCTCTGTTTCAATAAACTATTTAGTGTGAATATATATTATTTATTGAAAATGTATTGCTATGAAAGAAAAGAGATTTATCCATTAATTGATGATATTTGTCACTCAAACAAATACAGGATCAATGGAACTGAATTTTTAGAAAAAGATCAACGTAAGAAATATAGTTAATTTGGCAAACAAAAAATATCTTCATTACTGTTATATCATCCGCTATGCGGATATTCTCTAAATAGGTGAACAGCATGACAAAAGCGAAAATTAAAAGTATAGCCTACCATCTACCCAACACTATCTTGGATAATGAAGCGTTGGCTCAAAATGTAGATAATTGGACTGCAGATAAGATAAAAAATAAAATCGGTATTGAAAAAAGACATATAGCTGAGGAAAACGAAACAGCATTAGACCTGGCAGAAATGGCCGCAAAAAAACTTTTTGCGAGTAGCGCATGCACCGCCAACCAGATTGAATACATCTTATTATGCACACAAAGCCCCGATCACTTTTTACCAACAACTGCTTGCCTACTGCAGGAAAAACTAGGAATTCCAGTAACAGCTGGGGCCATTGACTATAACTTAGGATGCTCTGGTTTTGTTTATGGTCTATCTCTGGCTAAAGGTTTAATAGAAACCGGACAAGTTAGAAATGTCTTACTCATCACCTCAGAGACTTACAGTAAATATATAAAGAAAGATGACATGAAAGTCAGAACAATATTTGGCGATGCTGCCGCGGCAACGTTTATTGAGGCTGAAGATGAATCAGAAAATGATTTCATCGGCCCCTTTGTATTTGGAACTGATGGCGAAGGACAAAAGAACTTAATTGTTAAGACTGGCGCACATAGATATCCTAGAATAGAAAATGAACCTTTAGAACTATATATGCGTGGATCGGCTATTTTCTCTTTTACTATTAAATCTGTCCCTAAAGCAATAGATAGTTTACTGAAAAAGTACAATATCTCTATGGATACCATTGATTACTTTGTATTCCATCAGGCTAATCAATATATGTTAGAACACTTACGTGATAAACTAAGAATCCCACAAAATAAGTTTTGTATTGATATGTGTGATTATGGCAATACGGTATCTTCAACTATACCGATAGTATTATCCAACATGATAAAAAAAGGCAGCTTTAATGAGCGACGTAAAGTTATGCTAGTTGGTTTTGGCGTAGGATACTCGTGGTGTGCAACAATTTGCGAAATAATAATTTAAACCGTGTCACTTCTATCTTATCCAGTTCTAAAATCGAAAACATGTAGTAGTTGACGCTAATAGCCTAAAAAAGCGCTAACTAAAAAGCTGTAGACAGTTATTTAAAAATTGTTGCCCCAATACAGTTGTAGCAAGCTGGCCATCATTCAGCGTTAACCAACCTTTTTCTAAAGCCTGATTGATTGGCGTTTCAATATACTCCGATGCTAGACCAGTACGCTCACTGAAATAGCTGATCGGCACGCCTGCAGTTAAACGCAAGGCATTCATCATAAATTCCAGTGGCAAATCACTCTCTTCTACCTGGTGTTGACTTGCTATGAAGGGATGATGCTCACTGCTGTTGTCGATAGCATTGAGATAACTGGCAGGATGAGAAATCTTTGCTGCACGCACAATAGTACCTCGACTACAGTCAGTTAATTTACTATGCGCCCCAGCACCAATACCGAGATAATCACCAAACTGCCAATAATTGATATTATGGCGACAAGCGTAACCGGGTTGACTATAAGCAGAAATTTCATAACGCTGGAACCCTGCAGCAGCCAACAACGCTAACCCTTCCTGCTCAATCTGCCACAAATGCTCTTCACCAGGAAGAGACGGTTTATGTTTGGCAAAAACCGTGCGAGGTTCAATGGTAAGCTGATACCATGATAAATGGGACGGGGCAAAAGTAAGCGCCGTCGTAAGATCGGCTAACGCCTCTTCCACAGTTTGATTGGGCAATCCATGCATAAGATCAAGGTTGAAACTGTTAAACCCTGCCGCCACCGCTTCCTCAATCGCGGCTCGTGCAGCAGCGGCATCATGAATACGGCCTAGCTGCTTTAATTTATCATCAGCAAAACTCTGTACGCCAATTGAGAGGCGATTGATGCCAGCTTGCTTAAAATCACGAAACTTCCCAGCCTCCATGGTGCCAGGATTTGCTTCCATGGTAATCTCACACTCCTTTGCTAAATCGATGCGATCAGCAATCGAAGATAACAGTCGCTCCACTACTTGCGCTGACAGTAAGCTTGGGGTGCCACCACCAATAAAAATGGTTTTAACCGTTCTTCCTTCGACAGCTGGCAGATCCCATAATAGATCTTCTAATAGCAAATCAATATAACGCTGTTCTGGAATAACCGTGCCGGCTCGATGCGAATTAAAATCACAGTAGGGACATTTACGCACACACCAAGGAATATGAATATACAGCGACAACGGTAAAGGCTTATTGATCATCGCTCTATTCATTAAAATGGTTAAGCTAGAATTACTTTAAGCTATCCATAGCAGCTTGATAATCAGGTTCATGAGTAATGTCATCAACCAGTTGACTATAGATCACCTTGCCCTGCTCATCAATACAGATTACCGCTCGTGCGGCAAGATTTTTAAGCGGTCCCTGTGCAATTGCGACACCATAATCAGACATAAACTCCGGACTACGAAATGTTGAGGCCATTGTAACGTTCTCAATACCTTCCGCACCACAAAAGCGTGCCGCAGCAAAAGGAAGATCGGCTGAAATACATAATACATCAATACCCGCATCACTGGCATGTTGATTAAATGCTCTGACACTCGAGGCACACACCTCTGTATCAACACTTGGGAAAATATTGAGTACTAATTTCTTACCTTGATAACGGTCAAGCGTAATATTGCGTAAATTAGCACCACAAAGTGTAAACGCCTTCGCTTGCTCCCCGTTAGTAGGAAACGTACCGGTCAAAGCAACTTCTTTGCCCTTGAATTTAACATTCGCCATAAGTACCTCTATTCATTAATTGCTGCCCTATTAACAACGCTTATTGTCGCTGATAAAGCTGGACTTTTCAAGACGCTGCAGTAATTGTGATGTGCCTAACTATCCAATGAATAGTCGATTTGAATGATAAGAGAGGAACTCGCTTACGCCGAGAGCGCGAGCAATGACTAATAGAAAAAGAAATATTATTATTTATTAACGCCGTCAGGCGGAACAAGATTAATATCGATTGGTGTAGGAAGTTTACTTCTACTCTTATTCTGCTCTACCTGTTGTATACTACCAGTCTCTTGTGAACCAGCATTACTACCACCAAACATTGCCGTTGTATTATGTGACACAATTCCTGGCTCATTTGTCGGCACATCTCCTCTTCTTAAGCCATCATAGATATCAACAACATCATTAACTATATTATTCATGCTTGCATTAACAGTATTGTCGCCTATGGGATTAGATTGAATATTGTCCTGCATCTCTTTCATCAAACCATCGCGTTTTGTTGCATTGGGTTCGTTGAGAAACTGCTGATGAAATGTATTATACAACTCAATATTCTCTTTGAGAATTTTTCCTGCATCATCACCTGTCTTTTGTAGTAAATTATTGAGATTGTCTCCGCCCTGTTTTAGCAGCTCTTCGATCTCTTTAGAAGGCTTGGACATCCCCGGCTTTGGCGTTGGCGTAGTTGTATAGAAATTTTCATTTTCGTCAACATCTACTGTCGAGATTTTCTCCTTCTCAAGAAGCTCATCCTCCTCATCATCATCTTCCAGAATAGACTTCTCTTTCTTTTGCTCCTCTTGTATCTCTCTTTCGAGCTCTTGACGCTGCGTCTGCTCTTTCTTCTTGTCATCTTCTTCTTTCTTATCCTCATCCAACTCCTCTTTTATTGCCAATTGCTGTTGGGTACTTTTTTCCGTCATGAATTCTTCAATATTCTTATCTATATCCTGCTCGTCATCAATAATTATCTGCCCCACCTCTTTAGAAACATCTTCTTCATATTTCTTCTCTTTGTATTTTTTAACATTGGCTTCATGCTGAAGCTCTTTCTCGGCTTTCGTTACATAGTTATTCTGGTTCCCTTTTGAGAGCTGTGGGTCAGTAAGTGTTGTAGGCGCTATCTTCTGATCGCTCTTATTCTTCTTTGCCTTTTCTATTTTTGTATTAATGTCATTACTACTATTAATCGTTTTATCGACAGCTTTAACTAACTGATCCTGATTATCTTTTCCTTGTAAAAGCGTCTTTTGTTCAAATTGATCATTATTGGCATTAATTTTATCTACTTTTGCATCAGACATGAGATTTCTCCCCACTCAGGAATATCTATCTACTCTACTTCCAATTATAGCATATATTACAACTGAAATGGATATATTCCTATGATTTGGGAAAATCTCTATGAGATTAAATAGTTGTTTTATATATCTATTTCTTTATACTGGCGGAAAATCTTCTCTACACATTATATGCTGCTTTAAGTTCTGCTAAGATAGCCGACAAGCGACAATATGAGGACTATACAGATGAGCTATCAGGTACTAGCGCGCAAATGGCGGCCACACCAATTTGACCAGGTCAGTGGCCAGGGACACATAGTGAAAATGCTTACCAATGCATTAAAAAATCAACGCCTGCACCACGCTTATCTATTCTCTGGTACCCGCGGTGTTGGCAAAACAACGCTTGCGCGGATTGTTGCTAAATGTCTAAACTGTGAAAAGGGCATTAGCGCCATACCCTGTGGGCAGTGCCATGCTTGTCAAGCCATCGATAGCGGCCAATTTGTCGATCTTATTGAAGTCGATGCAGCATCACGCACTAAGGTCGAAGAGACACGCGAGCTCCTTGAAAATATCCAATATGCCCCGGTTAATGGTCGCTTTAAAGTGTATCTTATCGATGAAGTACACATGCTCTCCAACCATAGTTTCAATGCACTATTGAAAACATTGGA
>JANQHY010000182.1 GCA_028282395.1 Gammaproteobacteria bacterium | reverse complement strand
AGTTACTCCATTAACATAAATCGCTCTCAACACCACGAATTATATACGTTCTAATAGCTTAATCCATGGATGAAATTAATTTGACGACACCCTCTAGCGGAAGCGCTAAATACTGACCCAACAATGCTTGACCAACCTGATCCACCAAAACCTGCGCCACGAAAAGGTTTAGAGCTAAGAAAAGATGGTGTATCTAAATTAGAACAATATTGTGCATCACGTTCAAAATATGAAGGCAGCCCAGCTCATCGCATAAATGCTTTGCGCAAAAAAGTATTGGGCCACCCCGCATTGCCTAAAATATCTGCCGCAAAGAAATTAATTGAATTACTGAAGAACCCACATGGTTGCGTGCAATTCACCAAAGCTGAATTACAAGCAATAACTCACAAAAAATCTAAACTATCAGAATTGGTAAAGAACATTTTTGGAGACAATGATCTTGGCGGCAATCCTTTTGGTTATGGAGTATTACGAGCGTTTACCCATAATCCAAACGAAGGGCCGCAAACTAAATTTAATGTATCTGTTTCTTATAATGCCCAGGATAAGCAATTACGATTTAAATGTGAATTAGCGCGAAATGCTTCTACAGCCACGCCTTTTGCTCAGCAATATTTAGAGGGCACTCTTCTCCCCACGCGGATGCAAGTGCGCCTAGCCCCTGACCGGAAATAAGAAAGAAAAATAATCAACTTTTTGACCTTGATTCATCATTGAATTAGTTAATATTTATCAAAGCTGTTGATAAATCCAAATAACATCTTAAAAATTCTTGTCAAGATTACAACAAGCGACTACCATTTCATTTAGACATATACTTGAAAAAGAAGTGGTATTGCTTATGTTAAATTATAAATTTACTAAATTAGCTATTTTCGCGTTACTTTTGTCAAGTGTTTTTATGGGGTCTACTTACGGATCAACACCACCTAAGCAAGATTATGTCACAATTAAAAACCATGGCGCTTATATTTTAGATGTGACCTATGTAACCTATGCTAAAGAAGGTATTCCTGCTAGTAGTGCTGTCTCAGTATTAGCACCCAATAGCGTGCACATACAAACTTTGCATAATTCAATTATTAAGTTACATGCTCAAGCAGGTAAGAGCACTGCGTTAATATCAAAACCGGATAGTAAAATTGATTGTGTTGGTACAACGCTAATCGGTTTTGCATGTAAATTCGAATAACGTCTGAATCGGTTGTATTTAAAAATGCTTTGCTTGCTTTAAAAGTAATTAACCTGATTTTTCGTTGAAGATGAGGTGTGGCGTCATGATTAAATTGAGCCATTTTACAAGCAACTGACTGCGCTGTGGCGGCAGGAAAAAATAGGTGTAGAAGCAGTGGTTCTTAATATCTCTTAAAGTCAAATTTTATACAGCCAATGGGAAAAATACGTAATTGGCAGATTCAAAGTACCTGTTAGTATATACGTGTTTGTAGAATGGATTTGTAATTAGGGGGGATATAAAGCAATGCTGTATTTAACTGACACTAATCTAACTACGACTTCACAAGAGCCTTCAACATTAGAAAAAGCAACATGGTGTGTAGGGTCCATCTTAACGGCTACAGCTTCGGGAACTGCGTGGGGAGCGTTTATTGGCTGGGGTATAGGGGCTATGGTTGCTGCCTATCAAGACCCTTGTGATAAAGAGCCCAATAGTTATGCCGTTGAGAAGTGTAGTGTGGTTTCAGCACCTGCTCAACTTGGAGCTGCCGTTGGAGCAGGTATTGGCGCTGTCACATTTGGCACCGCAGCGACCGCATCAGCATTTTATAGCAAGGCTGATAAAGAAATGTCCAAATTGACTATGATGTTATCTCCAATTCTACCCGCTGCCCTTTGTTGTTCCAACGGTTAATGACTAGAGATAACCTCAATAATACAAGACAACAACACATATAACGATAGACGCCAAAACCCTGATTTGATAAGATACTCCGCCTAGTCGGGACGTGGCGCAGTCTGGTAGCGTACATGCATGGGGCGCATGTGGTCGCTGGTTCGAATCCAGTCACTCCGACCAGTTAAAGCTTTTATTCCTCAGTGACTTAGAGTTATATTTTATTTATCGCGGACCTCATAATCCACTTTTAATAAAAGTTCAACTTTCTATATTTCCATACAGAGTTTCATCTTCTTGTACGAAATTGCATGGAGTTTCCAGGTTATTTGACCCTCGGAAATCTCCTCACATAATTAGGAAAAACGGAACATGGGAAGCCGAACACTAACCCAACACGCTATTGATAAGCTCAAACCTCGTGATAAAGCATATGAGGTGTACGACCTAAGAGATCCAGCTCTGATGGTACGAGTATATCCATCAGGGAAAAAGACCTACTGTGTACGATACGCACCTGACAAACGCTTCACTGACACCCCTAAATTTGCTTATTTTTGTAAAACAAGTCAATCCTCTTGTGCCACAACCAATCTAACGAAACATTCTCAATAGATTTCTTAATTAATTGTCCAAACTGGCATTTGTGAAAGCATCACTATAAATTGATGCTGACGCCACCCCCGCTAAAAATGCTTTCATTTTTAGTTGCTTTGTGGTTTCTTCGGGACCGCAGATAAAAAGGTGCACATCGTTTGTAATACCTTCAAGGCTTTCAATGAGCACACTATCGATAGACGCCTGGCGTACAGAAGTACTTTCACCCAACACACAAGGCTTGTAAGTAAAGTTAGCATGTGTTTTTTGCAAAGCATTTAATGTCTCATGCAAATACAGGTCAGCATCATTAACACCTCCATGTATCAGAGTAATCGTGCCGCAATGCCCGTTAATCAAAGCATCATTGGCAATGCCAATAAGTGGCGCTAACCCTGTACCTGTTCCTGCCAAAACTATCGAAAATGACTGCCCATCTGGGTTACAGTAAAAACAATCCCCTAGAGGCCCCCGAATATGTACCGAATCACCTACTTTTGTTTGCTTACTCAACCAATCACTCATTAAACCATCTGGCATCAGCTTTACATGCAGCTCAATATATTCCGTCGGCACATTCGCAATCGAATAACTACGAATAATGTTCCCCGGGACAACGAGATTAATGTACTGCCCTGCCTTAAAGTCATCGAAGCTATCTAATACCAAACGTACA
>JANQHY010000180.1 GCA_028282395.1 Gammaproteobacteria bacterium | reverse complement strand
AGTTACTCCATTAACATAAATCGCTCTCAACACCACGAATTATATACGTTCTAATAGCTTAATCTATGGATGAAATTAATTTGACGACACCCTCTAGCAGTCCACGCTTCTAACTCAGATGGCGTTTTGTTAAAAATATGCTTATATACTTTATCAGCATACCGCCATACCTTTGATTGTATATCTACTTTTAATGTCTCTTCTATATTAAGTGTTTCTTGAATTTGAGAGCTTGCAAGATAATCCTCTGGATTATTGGATGCCAGGTAGTGGTCAAATAAAACCGTAGAAGATTTAGGCCACATTTTAAATTCTTGTGAGAATAGCGGCATTCTTGTTTTGATTGATCACATAATTATTTTTAATTAAAAATTACATTTCTAACATATTCATAAACTTAATGTTTTATTTTTTTACGTAGAATAATACCACATTAATAAGGCTCAGTGGTGTTTATTGATGTTTTATAATAAAGCATCATCAATAATCCAGCTTTCAATCTCTACCGCATACGTACGAGAAGCACCCGTGATCCCTACACGCAACTGGCAATCAGATGATGCCTTCATTAGCCAATTCCCATTTTATTGGCAATAAGGCAATGAAGATGTATAAAAACTTTATATTATTTACCATCGTTATTATCTTTTCTGGCTGCGCCAAATATCACAAGTTAGTAACAAATAAAACGGAAACAGGCGCTACATCAAATATTCTGGCCAGCGTTAATGCAGTAGATCATGCTCAAGTTTTAAAAAGATCCTACCAAGACCATAATACCGAAACAGTGCACTACCAATCTGGCAAAAATACTAGTCAGGATAAAAGTTGGATTACTGCTAGAGACACTGCATCAATACTAGAGCAATTAGCACCAGCGCTACAAACAGGGGGCCTTGAAACAGCTAAGCAACAAGCAATTTTACAGGGACAAAATTACCTAACCCACACGACAGAACAGCTTTTTCAGCGGATACAAGGCACATTAAATAATACCGGACTGCCTTTTTTAAAGCGGTTGCAAATTACACCAACTTATACCTTTGCAAGTCAGACATGGTCAGTCAGTGCGACAACACTCGCTCAGTTATTTTCAGTAGGTAATGAGTTACTCTATTCTCAACTAACCGGAAATTATGTCCATGGTGATCGTGCGCGCTCTACAGTAAACTTTGGCATTGGTTACCGTCATTACTCTCCTGGTTTAAATGCAATATTTGGGCTTAATACGTTTATTGATTATGAATTTGCTGGCGCTGGCGCTAATGAGCGCTATAGTATCGGCGAAGAATTCAGAAATCGCTATGTTAATTTGTATGCTAACCAGTATCAACGTATCAGTAGCTGGCACCAATCACCCTTTGACGATACAGTTTACGAGCAAACTGCCCGAGGCTATGACTTTGGGATAAGTGGCTCATTACCATTCTATCGTCAAGTCAGCTTAGGGGCAGGTTACTATAAATGGTTTGGTCACAAAATTAATATCAGTGATGATGACCAATTGACGGGGGCTACTGATAATCCGTCAGGTTATTCGTTATCTGTGAGTTATCAACCTGCAGATTTAATAAAATTAACATTTGAAAGAAAGCAAGGTTTAGGCGGATCAAGTTCAGACACTGCAATTACCTTATCTCTAATGTGGAATCTGGATGAATCATTTATAAAACAACTAGCGTTTCATTGGAAGCCTATCAGCAGTGGTTCAGTAAAATCGCATTTATATGACCTTGTACATCGGCAAAATCGTGTTGTTTTAGAGCATTATGAAATGCCACTGATTAGCTTGCCCACAGCATTATATGTAATGGAAAACAGTCAGGTTAATATTGTACCGCAAATCACCATACGTGATACAAGCCAGGTGGATTACTTTTGGACAGGTTATCCGCTTACAATCAGTTCATTGAATACAGCTTCTATATCACAGGACCATGCCTTACATTTTAAAACACCGTCGTATCATAATGGTGGAAATAATACTTATCATTTTACGTTACACGCACAAACTGGGCCTGGTAAAACCACGGCCACTACTACTGTGTATGTGCAAAAGGTGCCAATTACCCTCACTATTGCTGGTCCTGGCAGTAGCACCATCTACAATCCGATAACTTTGATTCCAACTGTGCATGGAGGCACACCGCCGTACAGTTATAATTGGCAATTTCCACTAACCATGCGTCGTGCTTTAACAGTTGCTCGCAGTAATGCGCATACCCACAATAAAGATTTAACCTTTGTAGAGCATATACCTGGCACATATACAGTTACATTAACGATTAAGGATAGTCATGGTAATCAAGCCGTGGTTAATAAAAAGATTAGTTTTATTGGTATCAGCGCCATACACTCAACACTGAGTCTAAGTCCGGCAGGTCCTGTCCAGACCAATAGAGTCGTAACAGCGACGTTACAGTTGTATGGTAATAATGGCAAGCCACTTAGCTTTACACCACCGGCTGATTTAGTTAGTAAGATTACGTTCAATTATACCAATGCCAATACCGGTAAAACCTCAAGCACGCTCTCAACCAAGAGTGTCATGACACCCGCACCAAACGGTGTGATTAGTCAAACATTTACTGATACCAGTGCTGAAAAAATTGCGCTGCAGGCTGTTTATGCCGGCACAAGCATAGCCACTAAAACAATCACTTTTAAAGCCCCCGCACCTAAAACAGCAAAAATTACTTTTGTGAATCATATGTCATTTCCAGGTCTGTCTCCGATACTATATATATGATAAAGGAGGGCAAATTTATTCGAATGGAAGCAGGACTTATCAATTTAATTTGGGAGATAGCGTACACGTATCTTGTTGTCCTGGATATCCTAACCCATGCCCATTTCCCAACGATACTCATGTGAGTGCTGACCGAGATAAAACCGTCACCTTCAATCAATGGGCAGGCTGTGCCTATACGGAAAGCTAACCTGGATATTCTCCGTAAGAGCGTGAAGGCAAGCGCCTGGAAAGCATGCCAGATAAAGTTATAACTTTTACAGTTTATGGGGATTTGCACAACTTTCTTTTGACGCTGACTTCCCTATACACTAAATTAGGCTTGACTATGAGTTACTAAAGTTTTTGTCTTATTGATATTTGTTAAAGGCTTATAAATTTTCGGTTGTGCTTTAAAAATTCAACAACGACCAAGCATTCGAATTTGAAAGATACCAATGATAATGATTACCTCTGAATAATGTTTTGTGTAAGTTTACTGCTACAATCCTCTTTGGCTAGGCTAAGTATTGTAGGGCAAGGTCATGTTGATCATTGGTGGTATCTTAATTGGTTTTTTTGCAAGTCTGATTTCAGCATTGTTTGGTGGCGGGGCGGGCTTAATTACTGTGCCGGCTGTCTATTGGGTTTTGTATCATTACACTACTTACCATAATCACTTAATGCAAATTACTATTACAACTGGAGCAAGTGTGGCTATACCCTTAGGTATTATGTCCGCAATTAAACACTTTAAGTATGGCAATGTTGATAAAACTGTTTTGACCAGCCTTGTATTCCCGCTACTATTTGGAGCAGCAATCGGTGCCATTCTTGTTAATCTAATCAATAGTCACGTGCTAAAAATTTACTTTGGTGTTATGGTTTTGGCCATTGCAATATGGGTGTATCGTTTTAGTCCAGAAAGGGACAAGCTATGGCAACCAGGCAAGCTGATACTTAAATCTACTGCAGCCATAGTGGGCATGATATCGATAACTCTGGGCGTTTCAGTATTTACAGTGCCATTTCTAATGAAGCTGGGGCTCGATATTAAAAAAGCTATTGGCACATCCAGTGTTTTGGTATTTATTTACTTACTATTAGGTGCGCTTACACTCATAGTGTTAGGTTTTAGCGTTATTGGAATTGGGCATGAACACTTTGGATATTTAAATATCCCAATACTACTATCGAGTATTGTGCCTGCAATGGCAGGAAGTATGCTTGGAGCGAAGCTCGTTTATATCTTGCCCCAGTGTATTCTTCGGCAGTTTTTTGTCGCAATGATGATTTTTGTGGGCATTGTGATGCTGATCTTCCATTAAAAAACACAATAGAGCGTATATAATATTTGGATGTGTCCATTTTACTAAACGCATTATTTCGCAAACACTTATGTTTTGCTATACTATGAATCCAATAGCAGTAATGCAGTCTGTTTTTTAAGTTTTCTTAGTTTTCAGATTTTCATTTCGCTAGGTACTGAAGTTTGAACAAAAAAGGAACTGACTATGAACCAGACTAAAATTTATGTAGGGAATCTATCTTATAACGTGGACAGCGATATGTTGCGCGAGCATTTTAGCCAATGTGGCCATGTTGCTGACGCTAAGGTTATTGTAGATCGTGAAACAGGTCGATCCAAGGGCTTTGGCTTTGTTACCTTTGCCGATGAAGAAGGGATGAGTGCTGCGTTAAAATTAGACGGCACATCGCTAGATGAGCGACAAATGAAAGTAAGCCAGGCACAAGAGCAAGGTGGTAATCGCTCAGGGGGTCGAGGACGCCCAGGCAAATCCTCACGTTTTTAGGATGCGCGAGGTGGCAAAGCCGCCTCGCCAATGCCTGTAATTTGTCAAAAGCAGCTTAATACGACTCTTAATGTTTTTAATAATATTGCAGGTAGAAAGGCCTATTATGCTTACAAGGAACGGCTGCTTTACATCACTAAAAAACAATGGTCAGTGATGAAAGCTGGAGTTGACCGATAAGCCGGGTTCTGTCTTGAGCAACCATTCATCTCGACAACGTGTTACCACGATGCTCTAGCAGCCTACCCGAACACAATGCTGGGTCAGGCATGTGTGTGTTCCTATTTGGCCTTGCTCCGGATGGGGTTTACCCTGCCACTTGTGTTACCACAAGTGCGGTGAGCTCTTACCTCACCATTTCACCCTTACCCCGCTACTCAATCTCTGCTAAAAAAGTGCTATTTGCCTTCAGCAAGGATTAAGTAGCGGGGCGGTATATTTTCTGTGGCACTTTCCGTCGGCTCGCGCCGCCCAGCGGTTAACTGGCACCCTGACCCAAGGAGCCCGGACTTTCCTCACATCATTTAAGATGCGCGGTTGCTTAGCCAACTCCACGGTGGATTGTATCAACAGTCATGCCAAATGCCAAAACGGCATTGTTTTTGCTATGCTTGGTGCTAATAGAGACAAGGCATCATATTGTGGCACAACCATTTCAACTTAAAACGGACTATTATCCGGCAGGGGATCAACCTAAGGCTATTAAACGATTAGTGACAGGCTTAAATGATGGCCTGGCACATCAAGTTTTGCTGGGTGTGACAGGTTCCGGTAAGACATTTACTATTGCCAATGTCATTGAGCAAGTACAACGACCTACGATTATTCTGGCACATAATAAAACGCTAGCAGCGCAACTTTATGGCGAGATGAAGGCATTTTTTCCACATAATGCGGTGGAATATTTTGTATCGTATTACGACTACTATCAGCCAGAAGCCTATGTGGCGGCATCGGATACGTTCATTGAGAAAGATGCATCGATTAATGAGCATATTGAACAAATGCGTTTGTCAGCAACTAAGTCACTTATGGAGCGCCCCGATGCTATTATTGTGGCAACTGTTTCAGCCATTTATGGTTTGGGAGACCCTGAGGCTTATCTGAAAATGATGTTGCATCTACAGCGTGGCCATCATATCAATCAACGGGATTTATTACTCCGTTTAGCACAGCTACAATATACTCGCAATGATCTGGCACTTGAACGTGCTACGTATCGGGTACGTGGTGATGTGATTGATATTTTTCCGGCAGAATCAGAGAAAGAAGCAGTACGAGTGGAATTGTTTGATGAGGAGATAGAGCAGTTAAGTTATTTCGACCCTCTAACCGGTGAAGTTAACCGCAAGGTGCCACGCCTAACCATATACCCTAAAACACATTATGTAACACCACGGCAGACTCTGCTGGATATGATTGATGCCATCAAGTTGGAGTTAAAGGATCGTGTAGCGGAACTTGAAGCAGACAATCGTTTGTTAGAAGCTCAGCGTATTAAACAGCGTACTTTATTTGATATTGAGATGATTCAGGAGTTGGGCTATTGTTCGGGGATTGAAAATTATTCGCGATATCTTTCAGGAAGAGGCCCAGGTGAACCTCCACCAACTTTAATTGATTACCTGCCCAAAAACGCTTTAATGGTGATTGATGAGTCACATGTAACCGTACCGCAACTGGGAGCTATGTACCGTGGTGACCGTTCACGTAAGGAAAATTTAGTACACTATGGGTTTCGTTTGCCTTCTGCGGTGGATAACCGGCCATTGAAATTTGAGGAATTTAAACAACTACAACCACAAACTATTTATATCTCAGCAACACCTGCTGAATATGAACGCCAGTTAGCCGATGAAGTGGTTGAGCAGGTAGTACGACCAACTGGCCTGGTTGATCCTGAGGTAGAGATCCGTCCGGTAGCCTCTCAGGTGGATGATGTAATGAGCGAAATTAAGCGACGTGTTGACAAAGATGAGCGTGTGCTCATTACCACATTAACTAAAAAAATGGCAGAGGACTTAACTGACTTCCTACAAGAACATGAAGTGCGTGTACGCTATTTACATTCAGATATTGATACTGTCGAACGGGTAGAAATTATTCGCGACTTACGCCTGGGGCAGTTTGATGTGTTAGTGGGAATTAACTTGTTGCGCGAAGGTCTAGATATGCCTGAGGTATCGTTGGTAGCAATATTTGATGCCGACAAAGAGGGTTTTTTGCGCTCAGAAAGTTCATTGATTCAGACCATCGGGCGGGCAGCACGTAATGTTAATGGTAAGGCCATTTTATATGCCGAGCGTATTACTGGCTCAATGCAGCGAGCGATGGACGAGACTGAGCGCCGGCGTCATAAACAGCTAGAGTATAATAAGATTCATAATGTGACACCTCAGTCAATTCGCAAAGCGATTGCAGATGTTATGGAAGGTGCTTATGGGCGTCAAGGACCAAAATCAGCTAAAAAACTTAAAGTCGCTGAAGAAAAGCTTGCTTATGAGGCACTAACACCACAGCAATTGGCACAGCGAATTAAAACGCTGGAGAAAGATATGCGTGAAGCAGCTAAGCAACTTGAGTTTGAAAAGGCAGCGCAGGTCAGAGATGAAATCCTCACATTGAAGCAACAGCTTGGCCTAAGGTGATAATGGTTCTGAATTGAGCACTCTTTGCTAGCCACTGTGGACAATTGACCTAAGACCCCATAAAATCGCGCCATGCGCTTTAATTATTAACAGTTAAAAAGGTCTATATATGAAAGTAACGGTTAACCGTGGTGAAGGATTAGCCTGTGAATTAGTTGTCTCACTACCGGCTAAGACAATTGAACCTAAAGTTGAACAACGCTTACAAGAAGCTGCTAAACAAGTGCGTCTTGATGGGTTTCGCCCGGGTAAAGTGCCGTTGCGTTTGGTCAAAGACCGCTTTGGTAAAGCAGTGCGTAATGAGATTGTCAGTGAACAGATTGAGAGTGCTTACTTTAAAGCCATTGAACAAGAAAAAATTCAACCTGCTGGTTTTCCGGAAATTGAAGTCACACAAGATAAATTAGGAAAAGATCTGGAGTTTAAAGCAACAGTAGAGCTATTCCCTGAGGTAGAAGTAAAAAACGTTGATAAAATGAAAATTGAACGTCCTGTTGCCGAAGTAACTGATGAAGATTTTGATGAAATGCTGGAGACTTTGCGTAAACAACACACTGATTGGAAAGATGTAGACCGTAAAGCGAAGAACGAAGATCGTGTTATTATCGATTTTGAAGGCTTTATTAATGATGAGGCTTTTGAAGGAGGTAAAGGCGAAGCTGTGCCGGTGGTGCTGGGTAGCGACAGCATGATTCCTGGCTTTGAAAAAGGTTTAGTTGGTACTAAAGCAGGTGACCATGTAACCTTGAATGTCACTTTCCCAGACAATTACCATGTGGATAAGTTGGCTGGCAAAGCTGCACGTTTCGAAGTTGACATGAAAAAAGTACAGGTGCCTGAATTACCAAAATTGGATAAGGCGTTTGCTGAAAAATTTAATGTCGACTCATTGGCTAAGTTTAAGAAAGACGTACGCAGTAATATGGAACGTGAATTAAAC